>NZ_JAWDID010000004.1:0-179830 GCF_032464875.1 Allobosea rubneri | reverse complement strand
CCTCGGCGCTGCCCGCGCTGGACATGGAGGCCGAGCTTGAAATGGCGCTGGGCCTGAAGCCCGGCCCGGCTCGCCCGGCCGAGACGCCGATGGTGGTGCCGCCGGTCTTCGCCGCGCCGGAGCGCAAGCCCCAGCCCGTCACCCCCGCAAAGCCGGAGCCCGTCAAGCCGGAGCCGAAGTCCGAGTCGGCTGCCAAGCCGCAGGAGATCGCAGTGCCGAGCTTCGAGGCGGTGCTGGGCGGCGAGATGAAGGGTGGAGCAGGGGGCTCGGCAGCGAAGCCGGCCGAAGCCAAAGCCCCCGAGGCCAAGCCCGCGGAAGCCAAGGACACTGGGCCCAAGGCGCCTGAAGCGAAGGCCGAATCCGCCAAGGCCGAGGAGCCTGGTGCCGCCGAGGCTAAAGCTGGCGAGCCCAAGCCAGCCGAACTCAAGCCAGCCGAACTCAAGCCAGCCGAACCCAAGCCTGCCGAGGACAAGGGCGCGGAAGCCAAGTCGAACGAGGCCAAGCCGAACGAAGCCAAGGCCAACGAGACCAAGCCGGTTGAACCGAAGCCGGAGGAGGCCGATCCGTTCTCCGTCGATGCGATCGAAGCCGAATTCGCGCGCCTGCTCGGGCGCGATCCGAAGCCGAAGGGCTGACCGGCCGGTCGGCAAGAGCCGGCCAAACCGCAGGGGATGACGGGGCGAAAGCCCTTCGCAGCGCCCCGGAGCATGCACTAGCGTTTTCCCGGCCCGCGCCTTGATTCGGGCAGGGAAGGCGTATGGGCGAGACACACTCCAAGAGGTCGAGGGTATGGCGGCGGGCCGGCATGGCCGCGCTGGTTCCGGCACTGCTCGGTACCGTATTGCTCGGGCTGGGCCTGTCCGCTCCGGCGCTGGCGCAGTCGCTCTCGCTCGATCTGGGCCAGGGTGGCGGTACCACCGAGCGGGCCCTGCAACTGATCGCGGTGATCACGGTGCTCTCGCTGGCGCCGTCGATCCTGATCATGGTGACCTCGTTCACGCGCATCGCTGTGGTGCTGTCGCTGCTGCGGTCGGCGATCGGTACGCAGACCGCACCGCCCAATGCGGTGATCATCGGTCTCGCGCTGTTCCTGACCGGCTTCGTGATGACGCCGACGCTGAAGGAGGCCTATCGCGTCGCGGGCGCGCCGCTCATCGCCGGGGAGATTCAGCCGCAGGAAGCCTTCAACCGCGGCATCGTGCCGTTCCGCGAGTTCATGCTGAAGCATGTCCGCGAGAAGGACCTGACGCTGTTCCTGGAAATGTCGCGCGAGCCGCGGCCGGAGCGGGCCGAGGACATCCAGATCCAGGTCCTGGTCCCGGCCTTCATGATCTCCGAGCTACGGCGCGCCTTCGAGATCGGCTTCCTGCTGTTCGTGCCGTTCCTGATCATCGACCTCGTGGTCGCCTCGGTGCTGATGTCGGTCGGCATGATGATGCTGCCGCCGGTGACGGTGGCGTTGCCCTTCAAGCTGATCTTCTTCGTCCTCGTCGATGGCTGGGGGCTGGTCGCCGGCTCGCTGGTGAAGAGTTACGGGAGCTGACCGGTTCGGGTCGGCTTCCGCTTCTCTTGAGCGGTCGCCAGCCGCGGCGCCTTCATTCCGGCCGCAGCGAAGCCGAGCGCCTGAATCCATCGTCGAGCGCGTGGGCCCTTGCGACAGATTCCGGAGCGGCGCCGCTAAACGGCACGCCTGGAATGACGGCGGCGCCTATTATGCCGTGAAGGCTAGCCCTGGCCCGGCAGAGGCGGCGGCAGCGCGTCCGGGTCATCCCCCTGCGGCTTTTCGCGGACGGCGCTGGAATAGGCCGGGTAGCGCTTGCGATAGGCGTTGAGGAAGTCCTGCATCGTGTCGGAGCCGGCGGCCGTGCGCGCGACCTCGCGGATATCGGCGGCGCTGGCCCGGCTCGCGCCGGTGACGAAGGCGAACAGGCGAGCGTCCGGGCTCTGCGCCATCTTGCCGGCAAACTTGGTGCGGAGCCGGTCGAGCGAGAGCGCTTCGTCCGACATCGCATAGGCGATCGCGGCACGCATCGCGTCGCTGCGCTCGCCGTCGCGCAGCGGTGACTCGCCGCGCCAGCTCTCGCCCAGGATGCGTTCGAGCGCTTCGCCGGCCTCGCGCCAGCGGCGGCCGTTCCAGAGAATGTCGGCATGAAGCCGGTCGACCTCCGGCCCGCTCTCGCCTTCGAGGAGGTCGAGCGCCTGGTCTGTGCGCGAGAGGTCGGAGAGCGCCTTGGCCTCGAGCAGCAGCCGGGCCCGCTTGACGTCCCCCGGCAGCTCGGCGAGCCGTGTCGAGACCAGCGCCTGCAGCGCCTCGGCCGGCTTGCGGTTCATCAGCCTGATCATGGCGAGACGGGCGGCGACGGTGGAGCGGGCGGCGCCGGTCAGGCGCTTCTCCATCTGATAGCGCAGGATGTCGCCGGCCTGGTCGAGCAGATCGAGCTCGACCAGCCGGTCGGCGAGGAGACGGGTGATCTCGTCGCCGCGCCGGCCAACCGGCAGGAACTCCTTGAAGTCGTAGAACACCGCCAGCGCCTCGAGGCGTGGCAGCTTCTCGAGATCGGGATCGCTGAACAGCGCCTCGAAGCGCTGGGCGGTCTCGTCATGCAGCAGGCGCGTCGCCGGGTGATCGGGAAAGTTCTCGTTGGCGCGCCGCGCGGTTTGGAAGGCGTCGCGCCAGCGCTGCTGCTGCGCATAGATGCGCCCGAGCTCGGCCAGCGCCTCGATCTCGACCTCGCCGCCACGCCAGATCGCCGAGACGGTTTCCAGCCGGGCCGCAGCCTCGTCGATCGAAAGTTCGGGGCGCTTCTCGTTGCGGGCGAGCTTGACCGCGCGCAGCTGCGCTTCGGCGGCGACAGGTCGGCTCGGAGCGTCGAACAGCGCGCGATAGCTGTTGAGCGCCACTTCCGGCCGCCCGCTGGCGTCGTCGAGCATGGCGCGCAGCAGCGCGAGATCCTCGGCGGGGACGAGGTCCGCCGGCAGTTCGGCGAGATGGGCGATCTGGCGTTCGGCCACCAGCGTGTCCTGCATGGCGAGCGCGGCGCGGGCCATCGCCGGCCGGAACTGAGCCTGGAGGTCGGGCGGGTAGCCGTCGAGCACGGCCTCGGCCCGCCGAAAGCCGGCGAGGGCCGGGGCGTTGCGGCCGAGCCGCTGCTCGGCCAGCGCACGCCAGAGACCGATCTCGGCCTCCTCCTTGATCGGGCCGGCCTCGAACGCCTTCAGCGCCTCGGCATGGCGGTGCATCTGGGCGGCGATCACGCCCTTGAGGAACAGCGCCTCGCGGTTGCCGCGCATGGCAGGGTCGTCGGCGAGGAGGGCGTTGAGCGGCCCGGCCGCCTCGGGCAGCATCGCATTGGCGATCAGGAAACGGGCGAGCGCCAGCCGCGCTTCGGATTTGCGACCCCGCGAGGCATCGGCGACGTCGCGCAGCAGTTCCTGCGTCCGTTCGCGCACGGCGTCTGTGCGCAGGCTCGACCAGCGCTGCGCGTCGAGCAGCGGCGCGGCGGCGCTATCGCCGGCCTTCTTTTCCGGCTCGTTCGGCTTGCCGGCGTCGAGGCTGACGACCAGCCCGCCACTGCGGCCGATCAGGGTCTCGTCGGTGCCGGCGCGCACGATGATATCGTCGGCGAGGGCGGTGACGGCGACGCCATGGGCGGTCTGGGGCAGGCCGAATTCGACGAAGCGATAGGGCTTGGAGACGGCGCGGGTCGGGCCGAGCGCGGTCGCGACCGCCATCGGGGCGCCGCCATCGCGGTTCTCCAGCCAATGCACGCCGGTCATGCCGGGAACGGGTACGGCGACCACGGTCTGGCCGCGCTCGTCGGCATCGCGGCGCGGAGCCAGTGCGACGGCCGGCTTGCCGAGCTTCTCGCCGAAGGAGAGCGACCAGGTGGTGCCATCGTCGGAAAGGCGCGTGATCTGCCGCCGGCCGGTCTTCAGGCGCAGCACGGTGACCTTTGTCTCGCGGATGACGGTGACGTCCTGGACGAGCCCGGGCAGCACGCCCTTCAGCTTGTCGGGATCGAGCGTGTCGCGGGTGTCGAAGACCAGCGTGACGAGGCCGGGCTCGGCGAAGGCGGCGGCGCCGGTTGGGCGCGGGAAGCGAAAGTCGATGCGGCCGCCATCGCCATCGGCGGCGGAGCTGACCTGAATGTCCTTCGGCGTGGGATCCACCACGGGGGGCGCTACGACCGGCGCCGGCGTAGCCTGCGCTGTCGAGGCCACTGCCTGCGGAACAGTGGCCGCCGGCTTGCTGGCGGAATCGGGCTTCTGCGCCGCCACTGCGGGCTGCGGCTCGGCCGGCTTCGCCGCTGGCTGCGGCGACCCGGCTTCCAGCCCGGCCAGCGTCAGCGCGCCAGCTTTCGCGGCGTTGGCGAGATCGACGGTCCAGCCGGAATCGTCGCGGAAGCTGCGCAGCTCGCGGTCCTTCGGCACGGTGAAGACGAACTCGGTGCGATCGCCCTCGCTCTTGGCGCTTTCGAGGGTGAAGTCGGCCGGCAGCAGCGCACGGATCTTGCCCGCCTCGATCTGCAGCGGCTGGTCGAAGGCGAGCGTCAGGCGGCCGTCTTCGAGGCGTGGGCTCAGTTGAGCCTCGACCGGCGCCGTGAACATCAGTCGGTCGAGCGTCGGCAGGCGCACGGTGCGGAAGCCGAGAGGCTTCGGCTCGGGGGCCGGGGCGCGGGCGATGTCGCGAGCCCGCGACTCGGCGAGGCGCAGGCGCTTGGTCAGTTCGGCGAGGACTTCGGGCGGCAGACCCGGCAATTGCCCGACCCAGTTTTCGGGCAGGAGGTCGACGAAGGCGCGGTCGCCCGCTTCGAGCAGGTTGGCGCGGTAGGTCCGGGCGAGCGCGAAGCGCAGTCCCCTTCCATCGGGATCGATCCGCGCCAGCGAGATATAGGCCGGCAGCTCCCGGGAGATGCGGCTCGGATCGATTTTCACCGGCTGGCTGAAGCCGACGACCAGCACGCCATTGGAAACGCGCACCCGCGTCGTCACCGGCTCGTCGAAGGTGAAGGCAAGGCGACCGAAGCCCGCCTGCATCGCCTCGCCGCGCAGCTCGGCATTGGCGGCCAGGGCCGGCGGGGCATAGCCCAGTGCCAGGCTCATCGCCGCCAGGCCGATGCCGAAGCTGAGGGATCGCAGGATACGCAAGACGCTACTCAATCCGACGCGACAGGACAGGCGGCACGGTGCCGCTTCCATCCGTGGGGACGCTAGCCCGTCAAGGATAACAGCAGGTTAAGAGGGGCCGGTCGCGGCCTTGAAGCGGGCATAGCCATATTTGCGCGCGCTGCGGGCGAGATGCTGGGCGAGGGCGCCGGCTGCCGGCGACAGGCGCCGGTCCTTGCGCACGCAGATCTTGACGCAGGCCTTCTGCAGGTTGCGGCCGAGCATCGGCACCGCGACCAGATGTCCTTCCGCGATATCGCGTCGGCTCGCAAAGGTCGTCAGCACGCTGACGCCCATGCCGGCTCGCGCGAAGGAGCGCAGCGATGCGATCGAGTTGGTGACCACGGCCGGCTTGAGCGCGACCCCTGTCGTCGCCGCGACATCGTCGATGAGGCGCCGCAGGCCGAAGGTCCGGTCGGGCAGGGCAAGCTGCATCTCCGCGAGCTCGGCGATGGTCGCCGATTGCTGTGTCGCGAAGCCATGGCCGGGATGCGCGACGACGACCAGGGGGTCGGGCACCTCGGCCAGCGACAGGATGTTGCGGTGGAGGATCGGATTGAACGCCACCGCGACATCCGCCTCGTCGTCGAGCAGGCGCTGCACGAGCTGGTCGGAGCTTGCGATCATCACCTCGAAGCTCACAGCAGGATGAGCGGCCGAGAAGCCGGCGAGCGCGGGGTAGAGGAAGTCGTCGATCGCGCCTTCGACGGTCCAGGCGCGGACGTGTCCGCGCTTCACGCCCTGCAGCTCTTCGATGGTGGAGCGTGCATGCTGGACGCAGTCGAGGATGGTGCGCGCGGTCTCGAGCACTGCGGCCCCGGCCGTGGTCAACCGCATGCCGCGCGCGCGGCGCTCGAACAGGGCCGTGCCGTATTCCTCTTCGAGCCCGGCGATCTGGCGGCTGATCGCGGAGGGCGCGACACGCAGCGCGTCCGCGGCCTCGCGTACCGAGCCCTGATCGGCGACCGCGGCGAAGTACCTGTAGCGGGTGAGCGACATCGGAAAGCGCCTCGTGGCCTGACCGCAGGCCGCTCCGAAAGCTAGTCCAGCGTTGCCGAAGCGGCAACATTCGTTCTGCGATTCCGATCTGGCTGCTCGGCCGAACCGCCTTCAAAAATATCGACAGAACGTGGCTAGGAGCCGATCCGATGTATTCAACCCAACTCAGCCAAGACGGCAGCTTCCGGTTCATTCCGGCGGTGTTCCAGTATTCCGGCGGCGTCGTGGCCGAGCCTGGCTTCCAGATCGAGCGGGCGCGCCTGTCTGCACCTGTTCCGCTGGAGCAGGGCCTCGCGGCGATCGAAGCCCATCTGAAGCGGATCGGCAGGCCGCTGACGGCGTTCTGCTCCTGCGAACTGCGCTCGCCCGAGCCGTTCTCCGAGGCAGGCTTTGCGGCGCTGAACAAGGTCTATGCCTCGCGGCTCGAGCAGTGGGGCCTGCTCCAGGGCAAGGTCAATCCGGTTGCCCGGACGAATATCTGCCCTGAGCTCGGCAAGCCGGCGACCGTATCGCTGCACGCCTTCAGCTACACCGTCGCCGATGCCTCGGCGCGCCCGAGCTTCATCGTCGCCGGTAGCGGCGAGGCGCCGGAAGGGGCGGCGAGCTATGCGGAAGGGACGATCCGGCTGGGCGACGTCTCCGACGAGGGCGTCCGCGCCAAGGCGGAATGGGTGATGGGCGAGATGGGGCGGCGGCTCGCCGGCCTCGGGCGCGACTGGCGCGATGCCACGGCGGTGAACGTCTACACCGTCCAGAACATTCATCGGCTGCTGGCGGACGTGCTGGCGCCGGTCACCGGCAACGGGGCCGATCTGGTCTGGCATTTCTCGCGGCCGCCGGTCGCCGTGCTCGACTACGAGATGGATGTGCGCGGCCTCTCGCGGGACGTGGTCATCGATACGCAAGCCTGAAGACCCGGTCCGGCCCTATGCGTTGCCGGATCGGGAACGCATCAGCCGGAGCGGTTGCTGTGATGGCGAGGCGACCGCGCCTTGCCATCGCAGGATCAAATGCCCTGCGCGACCGAAGGGGAGGTCGCAGGGGCGCATCCCTGGTGAGGCTCAGCCCGGAGAAAACCGATGTTGCTTGATCGACGTGCGCTTCTTCTGACGGGGCTGGCCCTGCCGACCATCGCGAGAGCGCAATCCGACTGGAAGCCGACGAAGCCGGTGCGGCTGATCCTGCCGTTCACGGCCGGGACCTCGATGGATCCGGTCGCGCGGCTGGCCCAGGAGGGTCTCAAGGATGCGCTCGGCCAGACCGTCGTCGTCGAGAACATCGCCGGCGCGGCCACCGTGATTGCCGGCGCCGAGACGCTGAAGTCCCCGCCGGACGGGCACACCATGCTGATGATCGCCAACAGCTTCGCGGCGAACATCACCTTGCGGACGCGCACCGCCGACTGGCAGCGCGCCTTCGCCCCGCTCGTCCAGGCGACGGTGGTGCCGCATGTGCTGACGGTGGCGCCTTCGATGAAGGTCGACTGGCAAGGCTTCGCCAAGCGCCTGCGCGACGGCGGAACCCCGGTGACCTATGGCTCGCCGGGTATCGGAACCTCGCCGCATCTCGGCGCAGAGCATTTGCTGCGGCTCGCCGGCGGCAAGGCGGCCCATGTTCCCTATAACGGCACCTCGCAGCTCTTCGTCGACCTCTATGCCGGCCGGATCGACTTCGCGCTCAGCAACCTGCCTGACGTCGTCCAGCCGATCGCTGAGGGCAAGCTCACGGCGCTCGCGGTCACCGCCGACAAGCGCGTCCCCGAGCTTCCGGATGTCCCGACCTTCGCGGAACTCGGCCTGCCGGACCTTCTCTCGGACAGCTGGTTTGGAATCGTGGTGCGCCGTGACACCCCGGCGCCGGCGCGCGCGGCTCTGGAGCGCGCCTGGCTCGCCACGCTCGCACGGCCGGACGTCAAGGAGCGGCTGCAGGCCCTGAGCTTCACCGTGCTGGCCCGGCCGGGCGCCGAGTTCGAGACCGTGATCGACCGCTACGTCACGACCTATGCGACGATCATCAAGGAAAACGGCATCACCGTTCAGCAGTAGACTCAGGATCGAGGGCCGCCCTCGGCAAGGCGAGGCGCTCAGCGGCGTCGCGCTGGTTCGATCGCCGGCAATTCGTTGCCGGCCGGGCCGGCGGGCGCTGCCGCCGCCGTGCGCTCGGCGCCGGCGACGCGGCCGCGCAGGGAGAGCGCGACGGTCAGGCGCTCGGCGGCCTCCGGCGACATCGCAGCGAGCACGTCGGACATTTTGCGCGGGTTCATCTGCTGAACCACCGGGACCAGCACTTCGAGCGACAGCCTGTCGAAGACGCGGGCGGCGTCCTTCGGCTTCATCGTCTCGTACATGATCACCAGGTTCTTGACTGCCTGGTTCTCCTCGGCGTCCTTCTTCTTCGGACCTTCGACCTTCTCCTCGAGTGCCTTGAGGTCGTCGACGCGGCCACCGAGCTTCTTCTCGGCGTTGTCGAGCAGCTTCTCGCGCATGTCGAGCTCTCGCATACGCGCCTCGATCTCCTCGCGGCGCTGGCCGAGACGCTCCAGCAGGGCGCGTTCCGCCGGCGAGACCGGCTGCGCCGTGCCGTTCATCACGCCGGCCTTGTTGCCGGGGTTGGCGGCGGCGGCAGCGTCACGCTTGGCCTGTTCCTCCGGGGAGAGCTTGGGCGTCGGCGGGTCGATCGTGCCGGTGACCATCGGGTCGAGGAAAGTGTCGGGCGCATGCGCGCGCGCGATGACCTTGGCCAGGCCCCAGACCTCCTTCTCCGCGGGCGCTTGGGGCGTTTGCGCGAAAGCCGGGGCGCTGGCCGGAATGTGACCGGAAGAAGGCTCCGCCGTCCAGGCGAGCACCTTCAGCGCCAGGAGACCCATGGCGCCGAGGATGACCGCTGGAATGAGGCGGGGCGACTGGATCACGCAGCCTGGCCTTCGAGCCTGCGTGCGGCGCGGGCGCGGATCGCGGCGGCGGCGTCGGCGGCGCTCGCCATGCGCGAGATGGCCGGCTTCTCGGCGGGCTGCGGCTCGGCCTTCGGCGCGACCAGGGTGGCGGCGCCGACGATCTGGGTGATGCGGTCCATCACGCCCTGGCCGGCCTCGATCTGGGCGGCGAGGTCGGCGGCATAGCGCTCGGCCGTGCGCAGGCGCTCGGCAAGCGTGCGGTCGCAATCGCCGAGCGTCAGCTTCAGCCCGGCAATGGCGCGCTCGGCGGTGTCGGTGGCGGCGATCAGCGCGCCGATGGTCTGTCGCATCGAGCTTTCGTCAGCCTTCAGACGTTCGATTCTCTTGGCGAGGACGTAGCAGGTGATGATGGTGGCGACGAGCAGGCAGGCGACCAGTGCGTCGGCGATCAGGGTGAGGGTCATGGCGACTGGCTCCCGGCTCAGGCTGTCGGGGTGAGATGGCTGGTGTCGAAGGCCGCCATCGTGGTCTTGGAACGGCGCAGCGGGCTGACGACCTGGACGGCGATCTTGTCGTCGACACGGCCGATCCGGCCCTCGCTGACGATGAACTCGCCGCAGCGCAGCGAAGCCACTGATTCCGGGCGGGCGTCGAACATCAGCGTGTCGCCGATCTCGAGCTTCATCACCCGTTTCAGCGGCATGGTGCATTCGTGCAGCACGCATTTGACCGCGACGTCCGCCTGCCAGACCTCGGTGGCGAGATGGTTCTCCCAGATCGGGTCGCGCCCGAGCTTCTCACCCATGAAGCTCTCGAGGAGCAATTCACGGATCGGCTCGATCGTGGCGTAGGGCAGGAGCACGTGCAGCGAGCCGCCGCGCCCTTCCATGTCGAAGCGCAGCTCGACCCGGATCGCGGCATTGGCCGGACGCGAGATCGAGACGAAGCGCGGATTGGACTCGATGCGGTCGACCTTGAAGGTCACCGGCGAGAGCGGGCGGAAGGCGGCCTCGGCGTCGCCGAGGACCACGCCGATCACGCGCCGCAGCAGGCTCATCTCGATCGAGGTGAAGGGCCGGCCGTCGACGCGCGCCGCCGCCTGGCCGCGCTTGCCGCCGAGCATGGTGTCGAGCACCGAATAGGTGAGGGCGGACTCGATGGTGACGAGGCCGAAATTGTCCCACTCCTCGGCCTTGAAGACGGCGAGCATCGCCGGCAGCGAGATCGAGTTGATGTAGTCGCCGAAGCGCACCGAGCGGATGCCTTCGAGCGTGACCTCGACATTGTCGCTGAACAGGTTGCGCAGGCTGGTGGAGAGCAGGCGGACCAGACGCTCGAAGATGATTTCGAGCATCGGCAGGCGTTCATAGGTGACCGAGCCGGAATCGACGATCGCCTGGATGCCGTTGCGGCCGCCCTTGCCGTCCTCGCCGGCCGAGAAGCCGAGCATCGTATCGATCTCGTCCTGAGTCATCAGGCGGTCGATATGAGCCTCCGGCTCGCTCTCGTCGGGCGCGATGTCGGGCATGGCCGCCCACTCCGCCGCCATGCCTTCCGGGGTCAGCGGCAGGTTTTCCTTGGCGGCGTTTTCGAGGTCGAGATCTTCGGAGGCCATGTACGGGGTCGCTTTGCGGGGGGCTTGGCGGAGTGGGTTGCGCGGCGGCGGGCTACTGGATCAGCAGTTCCTTGAAGAGCACGGCGTCGATCTTGGCCGGGTGGACCGTGACGTTGACGCGCCGCAGCAGCTCTTCCTTGAGACGGTACATGCCGGCCGAACCTTCGAGGTCGGAGGGCCTGAGCTCGCGCATGAAGACCTGGAAGGCGTCTTCGACCCGCGGCAGCAACGGCTTGATCTGCTCGGAGGCCTTGGCGTCGGCGATTTCGAGCACGACCTTGATCTTGACGATGGGCTGTCGGTCCTGCTGGCCGCCGGCCGAGATGCCGATCATCATGTCCTTCATCTCGACGAAGGCGACGGGCTTCTTGGCGGCTGCCGCGGCCTCGGCCGCCGCGATCTGCTCGGCCGAAGGTTTCTTCAGGAAGAAGAACCAGCCACCGCCGCCGAGTGCCAGCAGCGCGACGGCGCCGACGATCATGAAGAGCTTCTTCTTGCCGGGCTTCGGGGCGCCTCCGGATCCGGCCTCGCCTTCCTCTTCGCCCTTTTTCGGCTTCTTCGACATTGCGGCCCGCCTGCTTGGAAGGTGGCGCGCGCAGCGGCCGATCCCTTCCGAGCAACCTGACGAATTACGGTTAACGCCTCGTTAAGACAGGCAAAATCTGCCGGGTCGTTTCTGCCGCACGGGCCGTTTCATGCCGCCGCCCCGCGTGCTGCCGATTTCATAATTTTCGAATTATATCAATATCTTGGGTGAAGTTAACCATGTTGGCACGGCGGTTGCTGACCTCTTGGCTGCGATTGCCGCGCTGGGGAGCGTCGAGGCGATCGCGGGAAAGATCGGGAGCAGGGGCCGTGGAAAACGCGCTTCTTGTCGGCCTGTCGCGCCAGATGGCTCTGGCGCGGGAGCTCGATGTCATCGCCAACAACGTGGCGAATGTCGGAACGAACGGCTTCAAGGCCCGTTCGGCGCGCTTTGCCGAGTTCATCTCGCCCGGCGCCCGCGCGGACACTTTCCCGTCTGCGGATCGCCGCCTCTCCTATGTGATCGACCGCGGCTCGCCGATCGATCTTTCCACCGGCGCGCTCGAGCGTACCGGAAACCCGCTCGACATCGCGCTCCAGGCCGACAACTACCTCGTCGTGCAGACGCCGCAGGGCGAGCGCTACACCCGCGCCGGCTCGCTCGACATCAATGCCCGCGGCCAGCTCGTCACCCAGTCCGGCCAGCCTGTGCTCGGCGATGGCGGCCCGATCGTCTTCGGCGAAAGCGAGAGCAATCCACGCATCGCCGCCGACGGCACCGTTTCCTCCGACCAGGGCCAGCGCGGCAGGATCCGCCAGGTGCGCTTCGACAATCCCCGCGCGCTGCAGAGCGAAGGCGACAACGTCTTCTCCTCGACCGCCGCGGCGCAGCCGGCCGGGCCGCTCGCCCGTCTCGAGACCGGGGCGTTCGAGCGCTCCAACGTCAAGGCCGTCGCCGAGATGACCCGCCTGGTCGAGGTCCAGCGCGCCTATCAGAACATGTCGGCCCTGCTCGCCAAGACCGACGAACTGCGCGGCAAGGCGATCTCGCGCCTCGCCGACCAGCAAGCCTGACGCGGAACGGAGACAAGCCCATGCGCGCCCTTCACACCGCCGCCACCGGCATGATGGCCCAGGAACTCAACGTCCAGGTCATCTCCAACAACATCGCGAACGTGCGCACCACCGGCTACAAGCGCCAGCGCGTGCACTTCCAGGACCTGCTCTACGAGCACCACCGCCGCGCCGGCTCGGCGACCTCCGAGCAGAACACCATGGTTCCCGCCGGCATCTCAATCGGCTCGGGCGTCAAGACGGTCTCGACCGGCCGGGTGATGACCCAGGGCAACATGACGCCGACCGAGAAGCAGTACGATGTCGCGATCCGCGGCGAGGGCTTCTTCCGCATCCGCATGCCGGACGGCCGCACCGCCTATTCGCGCGACGGCTCCTTCGACCTCGACGCGCAGGGCCAGCTCGTCACCCGCGACGGCTATCAGGTCGAGCCCGGCATCACGATTCCGAACAACGCGACCAGCGTCAGCATCAATGCCCAGGGCACCGTCGAGGCGACGATGCCCGGCCAGACGGCGCCGCAGCAGCTCGGCCAGCTCCAGCTCGCCCGCTTCGTCAACAAGGTCGGCCTGGAATCGTTGGGCGACAACCTGTTCATCGAGACCGCCGGCTCCGGCCCGGCGATCGACGGTGTTGGCGGCGGCGAAGGCTTCGGCACGCTGCAGCAGAACTATCTCGAGGAAGGCAACGTCCAGGCGGTGACCGAGCTTTCCTCGCTGATCGCGGCGCAGCGCGCCTACGAAATGAACTCCAAGATTATCTCGGCGGCGGACCAGATGATGCAGTCCACCACCCAGATCATCCGCTAGAGCGAGGGACTGCCGCCATGATGCGCTCCATTCTCCTTGTCGCGGCCTTCGGATTCGGCGTCGAGCTGGCGAACGCCGAGCCTGCCGGGCAGGGCTCTGCCGCTCAGGCAGCGGCTCCCGCCAGCGTCCCGCTGTCGGTTGCCGGCAAGCCGCGCCTGCGGCCCGACCTGACCCTGACCCGCGACATCGTCAGCTTCGGCGACCTGATCGCCGGCCTGTCGCCGCAGGACGGCGCTCTGCCGGCCTTCCGCGCCCCGGCTCTGGGCGAGACCGGCACGATCCAGGTCGCCCGCATTCTCGATGCGGCGCTCAAGAACGGCATCCTGCGGGAGGCGCTCGACCTCGACAGCCAGGGCCTCGCGCAGGTCGTGGTGACGCGCGCGGCGCGGCGGATCACCGGGCAGGACATCGAGTCTGCGGTGAAGACGGCGCTGCTCGAGCGTTTCGGCTTCGATGCGCGCGCTTTCGCGCTGGTCTTCGACGGCGGCGCGCCTTCGGTCGCGGTCGAGCCGGAGCTCTCGGGCGAGATGGTGGCGCTCGACCTGACCTATGACGCCCGCGCCCGGCGGGTGATCGGGCGCCTTGCGGTGCCCGGCAGCGCCGCGACCCGGCTGAAGCCGGTCAGGGTCTCCGGGCTCCTGGTCGAGACTGTCGACGTCGTGGTGCCGATGCGCCCGATCGCGCGTGGCGAGACGCTCACGGCCGGCGACGTCATGGTCGAGCGGCGCCCGCGGGATGTCGGGGCGAACGACCAGCTCAGCGAGATGCGGGCGGCCATCGGCAAGGTGGCGAAGCGCTCGCTGCTCGCCGGCGTCGCGCTGCGCGGTAGTGACGTGCAGCGCGAGGAGATCGTCGGTCGCGGCGAGATGGTGACCTTGGTCTACGAGGCGCGCGGCGTGCTGATCAGCCTGCGCGGCCGGGCGAACGAGGCCGGCGCGATGGGCGACGTCATCTCCGTCACAAACCCCAATTCGAAGCGGGTGCTGCAGGGGACCGTGAGCGGTCCCGGCCGCATCAATGTCAGCCCTCCCGGCGGCGGCCATGTCGCCGCGGCGCGCTGAACCCTGAATTTCAAAGTGCGGATCAAGATCATGACCCGGAACAACCCGATCGCCTTCCCCGCCGTCCTCGGCCTCGGCCTGCTGCTCGGCGCCTGCGGCGCCGCCGACCGGCTCGCCAATGTCGGCCAGGCTCCCGCGCTCTCGCCGATCGAGGACCCTACGGCGAGCAAGGGCTACAAGCCGGTGCAGATGCCGATGCCGGCGATGGAGCACGCCTCCTACGCGCCGAACTCGCTGTGGCGGACCGGCTCGCGCGCCTTCTTCAAGGACCAGCGCGCCCGGCAGGTCGGCGACCTCGTCACCGTCAAGGTCAAGGTCACCGACCGGGCCCAGCTCGACAACACCACCAAGCGCAGCCGCAAGAACGGTGAGGATTTCGGCGCCGCCCGGCTCATGGGCTTCGAGAATAAGCTCGACAAGTTCCTGCCGAACGGCTCCAGCGCCGGCGAACTGCTGAGCCTGGACTCGGAAGGGTCGAGCGAGGGCTCGGGCTCGGTGCGCCGCGCCGAGCAGCTCGCCACCAATGTCGCCGCCGTCGTCACCCAGACGCTGCCGAACGGCAATCTCGTGGTCGAGGGCAAGCAGGAGATCCGGGTCAATTTCGAGGTGCGCGAGCTGATCGTCGCCGGCGTGATCCGGCCCGAGGACATCGAATCCGACAACACCATCGAGTCGACCAAGATCGCCCAGGCCCGCATCGCCTACGGCGGCCGCGGCCAGATCACCGATGTGCAGCAGCCGCGCTACGGCCAGCAGGTGATGGACATCCTGCTGCCCTTCTGAGGACCCCGTCACGGACGAGTGGCAACCGGTCTTCCGAGAAGGAGCCTGCGAAAAGCACAACCACCCGAGTTTCCGGCGCGACGGCGACGCTCCCCACGTCCACGCCCCGCGCCGGCCGGCGGTCTCTCCCGAGCCGCCGATCCTCCCGGCCGCCTACCACGCTCCCCAAGCTAAAAGGCTGGCGGCCAGAAGCCCCGCGCCCTCCCGCGCGGGGCTTTTCCTAAATGATGGCGGAATGCCTAGGGCGGGCCGCGAGCTGACACGCTGGTTGTCGAGGCAGCGCGCGTAATCTAAGGCTCGCCGCTGCTCATCATGGCGGCGTCATGAACCAAACTGCTGGACCGAACGGCGTTTCCGTCGGAAATTTTGCCGCTGCATTGTTTCTTGCGGTGATGTGGGGCGTTTCGATCCCCGTCACCAAGCTCGGCTTGCTGACGCTCCCGCCTCTCACCTTGACCGGGCTGCGCTTCCTGATCGCCGTTCCGCTGATGTTTCTGCTTGTCGCGGGCAGGCAAGGCCTTCCGCTCAGGGCTTTCCCGCGAGTCGCCGCGCTTGGCGTCCTCGGTATCGGCATCGGGCAGGTCGCCCAGAGCTTCGGCGTGGCTGGGACCTCCGCCTCGATCGGAACGACGATCTCGGCTGCAATTCCCGCCTTCGTCGTCGTCTTCGCAGCCATACGACTGCGCCAGCCCGTCACGCTGATCCAGGGCATCGGCATCGTTGCCGCGTTTGGAGGCATTGCTCTGGTCGCCGCCGGTCGCGGCGACGGTAGTTCGGCTGCAACCCAAACCAGCCTGGCTGGCGCAGGCCTGGTGCTGCTCTCGACCCTGACGATTGCCTTCTACTATGTCTGGAGCGTCGAGCTTTCCGAACGCTATGGGACCGTGGTCGTCGCGGCATGGAGCACCTTGTTCGGCTTCCTGGCGCTGGTGCCATTCGCCGTTTGGGAGGCGCTGAACACCCCGTTTGCCCTGACGGCGGTCAGCATCGGCTCGGCCCTCTACCTCGGCGTGATGGTGACCGTGGCCGGCCTGTTTCTCTGGCTTTATCTGCTGCGAACGCTTCCCGCCCGAGTGGCTGCGAGCGTCCAGTATCTCCAGCCGATCGTCGGCGTTGCGGTCTCCGCGCTGATGTTCGGTGATCAGCTCGGCCCACTCTTCATCTTCGGCGTCGGTCTCGTGCTGACGGGCCTCACGCTCACAGTCGTCAACAAGCGCACTGCGTGAGCGTGCCTGCAACGGCTCGAAAGCCGACGTTCATCAAACAAGGACAACCTGGCGGGGGCGCACGAATAGCGGTCGTCTGACTTCCGCCCGAAAGCGGACGTACGTGAAAGAGGTCGTCGACCCCATCAGCTGCTCGTACTTGCTTGCCTCGCTGGCACTCTTGAGATCTTGCCTCTGACCGGTTCGATCCGGGCGCAGGGCATAGAGCGAGGCTTTTCCAGCCAGTACGCCGTTTGTACAACCCGACGCGGAGGACTATGCTCATCGGGCTGGATCAAGCACCTCCGAGCCCTGATGTGGGCTGATGCGCGCCCAAGAATAACTACTTTGTTTTCGGCGACTTCAACAGGAGAGTAACAATGATCAAGTTGTTCGCCGTTGCCTTCGCATTCGTCTTGACGTCATCGGCGCAGGCCATGCCGCTGGCCCCACTCCAACAGCCGGACGGGATTGTCATGCAGGTCCGCGAAGCATGCGGGCCGGGTATGCGCCGGACCGCGAATGGTGCTTGCCTCAGAACTCCCGCCCGACGTAGCGCCAGCAGGTGCGCTCGTGGCGTGACCTGCTAGCGTCGCACGGCTGCTGCGGACCAATACGGCGACCGCCTCGCCAATCCGACGGAACCGCCATCCCTCGTTGCGGCGCAGCGGTGTCCCGATTTCGTCACGCCGATCACTGGCATGGTGCGGGCGCTCGGCAGGCTGGCGAGGCTTGGCCGCCCGACGGGCCTCGGGCGGTCGATCTGATCGGCCCTGAGACGACATCACAATCCGCCGCTCGTTCGATCGTTGAAACTCTTGTTCGCAAGGACACGACAAGCCGCCTGATGTGACGAATGTCTCAGTTGGGTCGGTAGCGGAAGCTCGGCGGCACAATCCCGTTCATGCCGTCCCCCGCCGATCGCTGACATCGACGCATTGCCCGACGGCCGACCCGGCGGGCCAGCACGGATGGCCACGCCTTTCGCGGTCAGCTCGCTTTAGCCGGGCTCATCTGTGGAACAGGGGCATCGGAATTGGTTGCGCGCGAGGATCGGGCTCGGGCGCGAAGATCGCGACGGCCTGGGGATGGACCTTGAAATGGGCGGGCGTCGCCGTGACGATCTCGCCATCGGTGTTCACCGGCATCGGCCGCTTGGTCAGGATGTCGAACTCGACGCAGCGCGCGGTGCGCACTTCCTGCCAGGCTCCGTGCGTGCCGGACCTGAACGACCGCAGCATCAGCGCCAGCTTCCAGAGGTTCTTGAGTTCGAGGCTGTAGAGATCGAGATGGCCGTCATCGATCTCGGCGTCGTCCCGAACGATGTTTCCGCCGCCATAATGCCTGCCGTTGCCGATCGCGATCTGGAAGGTGTCGACCTCGGTCGTCCGGCCCTTCTCCGTGATCGTGGCGTGAAAGCGCGAGGCCTTCGTCAGCACCTTCGTGGCAGCAAGCGCATAGCCCAGGCGCCCGAAGCGCTTCTTCAGCGTCGGATCGAGCCCCTGCGCGAGCTCGCTGCTCAGGCCGATGCTGGCGACGTTGAAGAAGGCGTGGCCGTTGACCGTGCCCATGTCGATGCGGCGCGTCTGCCCCGCGGCGATCACCCGGGCCGCGGCGGTCAGATCCATCGGGATCGCGAGGGTCCGCGCGAGGTCGTTCGCCGTCCCCATCGGCATGATGCCGAGCGGCAGGCCGCTTTCCATCACGGCCATCGCGCCGGAGGAGATCGAGCCGTCTCCGCCGCAGATGACGATCAGGTCGGCGATGCTGCGCAGCCGCACGATGTCGCGCGCGATCTCGGGCAGGGCCTCGAAGGTCTCGATCGTGACGTCGATCCCGGCGTGCTCCAGTTGCCGAAAGGGACCGTCGAGCGATTCCTGCCCGCGCCGCGCCTTCGGGTTGCGCAGAACAAGGGCGCGTTTGCGATCAGGCTGCTTCATCGGGACCGTTCTTGTGGCGGGATAGCCGGGCTCACTTGGGAGCGCAGGCGCGCGGATTCAATCGCCACGGGGGCATGTGCGTGCCTGCTTGCGCCGGCGGTCGCAGGTCAAGGGTCCGGCGAGGCGTCGCCTCACGCCTCGATGTCGCTGTTGGAAGCAGAGGTTCCGCGCGCCTGCCGCAGCGGGCCGGCCGACTGGCGGACCATATCCGAGATCTCGATGAGCTGCCGAGCCAGCGGGCTGGTCTTGCGCCAGACCATGCCGATGGTCCGCGACGGTTCCTGCGTCGTGAAATGGGTGACCGAGACCGAGGCCGAGCGCGTCTCGACCGCAACCGCCATTTCCGGAATCAGCGTGATCCCGAGGCCGGCATCGACCATCTGCACCAGCGTCGAGAGGGAGCTGGCATCCAGAAGGTCGCGCGAGGCGACCGCACGCGGCTTCGCATTGCAGAAGGAAAGCGCCTGCTCGCGAAAGCAGTGTCCCTCTTCCAGCAAGAGCAGCCGCATCTCGCTCAGGGCCTCGCGATCCGGGGCGGGTTTGCCTTCGTCCTCGCGCGGCCGCACCAGGACGAAGCGCTCGGTGAACAGCGCGACCTCGGTCAGCGAGGGTTCGGAGACGGGCAGGGCGAGGATCGCCATGTCCAGCCGGCCCTCATTCAGCTCCTGGACCAGTTTCGGCGTCAGCGTCTCGCGCACATTGAGGTCGAGCCCGCCATGCAGCCTGGTGAGGTCGCCGATCAGGCTCGGCAGCAGATAGGGCGCCACCGTCGGGATCACCCCGATGCGCAGGCGCGTGACCTGCCCATCCCGCGAGGCATGCGCATAGCCTTCCAGCTCGTCGAGCGCACGCAGGATATCCCTGGCCCGGGTCGCGATCTCCTCCCCGAAGCTGGTCAGCCGCACCTGGCGCCTGTCCCTCTCGAACAGATCGGCGCCCAGCTCCTGCTCCAGCGCCTTGATCTGCTGCGACAAGGCCGGCTGCGAGATCGCGCAGGCCTCCGCAGCCCGGCCGAAATGGCTGTGACGCGCCAGGGCTTCGAGATAGCGGAGCTGCTTGAAAGTCAGATTTGTCATAATTGCAACTTATCGTCGCAATCAGAAAATCGAAATTAAAATAATGAAATGGCTTTGCTAAGACGCAATCCAGCAGCCAGCCCTGCAAGCTCGGAGAGAGAGATGAACGCGAAGACTGAGGACAGCACGGGCAAGTGCCCCGTCGCCCACGGTGGCGGCGCCCGTCAGAACCGCGACTGGTGGCCGAGCCAGCTGCCTGTCGACCTCCTGAACCAGCATTCGGCCAAGTCCGACCCGCTGGACCAGGCCTTCAATTACCGCGAGGCGTTCAAGAAGCTCGACTATGAGGCGCTGAAGAACGACCTGCGCAAGCTGATGACCGACTCGCAGGACTGGTGGCCCGCGGATTTCGGGCATTACGGCCCGCAATTCGTGCGCATGTCCTGGCACGCGGCCGGCACCTATCGCCTCGCCGACGGCCGTGGCGGCGGCGGCCGGGGCCAGCAGCGCTTCGCCCCGCTCAACAGCTGGCCGGACAATGTCAACATCGACAAGTCGCGCCGCCTGCTCTGGCCGATCAAGCAGAAATACGGCCAGCAGATCTCCTGGGCCGACCTGATGATCCTGACCGGCAATGTCGCGCTGGAGACGATGGGCTTCCGCACCTTCGGCTTCGCCGGCGGCCGCGAGGACACCTGGGAGCCCGATCACGACGTCAACTGGGGCGCCGAAACGGCGTGGCTGACCCATCGTCCGCTCGACAAATTCGACGCGCCGCTGAGCGCGACGGAAATGGGCCTGATCTACGTCAATCCGGAAGGGCCGGGCGCCAATGGCGATCCGATCTCGGCGGCGCATTTCATCCGCGAGACATTCGCCCGCATGGCGATGAACGACGAGGAGACCGTCGCGCTGATCGGCGGCGGCCACACCTTCGGCAAGACCCATGGCGCGGCGCCCGAGTCGCATAAGGGTCCGGATCCGGAAGGCGCCGAGCTGGAGGCCCAGGGCCTCGGCTGGGCCAGCAATTTCGGCACCGGCCACGGCGCCGACGCGGTCGGCAGCGGCATCGAGGTCACCTGGACGCAGACGCCGGCGCAGTGGAGCAACTTCTTCTTCGAGAACCTGTTCAAGTACGAATGGGTGCAGACGCGCAGCCCGGGCGGCGCGATCCAGTGGGAGGCGAAGGACGCCGAGGCCGTCATCCCCGACGCCCACGACCCGTCGAAGAAGCACAAGCCGACCATGCTGACGACCGACCTGTCGCTGCGCCTGGACCCGGCCTATGAGAAGATCTCGCGCCGCTTCCTCGAGAACCCGCAGGCCTTCGCCGAGGCCTTCGCCCGCGCCTGGTTCAAGCTGACCCATCGCGATCTCGGGCCGCGCTCGCGCTATCTCGGCCCGGAAGTCCCGAAGGAAGAGCTGATCTGGCAGGACGTGCTGCCGGCCGCCGACCACCCGCTGGTCAACGCCGCCGACGTCGCCACGCTCAAGGAGAAGATCAAGGCTTCCGGCCTTTCCGTCTCCGAGCTGGTCGGCACCGCCTGGGCCTCGGCCGCGACCTTCCGCAGCGGCGACAAGCGCGGCGGCGCCAATGGCGCCCGTGTCCGCCTCGCGCCCCAGAAGGATTGGGAGGTCAACCAGCCGGCCCAACTCGCCCGGGTGATCGAGGTGCTCGACGGCATCCGCCGCCAGTTCAACAAGGAGGCCGATGGCGACCAGAAGGTCTCGCTGGCCGACCTGATCGTGCTGGCCGGCAATGTCGGCGTCGAGCAGGCAGCGAAGGCCGCCGGCCATGACGTGAGCGTCCCGTTCACCGCGGGCCGCACCGACGCGAAGCAGGAGCAGACCGAGGTCCATTCCTTCGCGGTGATGGAGCCGGTGCTGGACGGCTTCCGCAACTACCAGAAGGCCGGGGCCAAGGTGCCGGCCGAGGTGGCGCTGATCGACCGCGCCCAGTTGCTGACCCTGACCGCTCCGGAGCTGACGGTGCTGATCGGCGGCCTGCGCGTCATCGACATCAATGCCGATGGCTCCAAGCACGGCATCCTGACCAACCGGCCGGGCGCGCTGACGAACGACTTCTTCGTCAACCTGCTCGACATGGGCACGCAGTGGAAGGCGATCTCCGAGGCCAAGGACGTGTTCGAGGGCACCGACCGCAAGACCGGCGCCGCCAAATGGACCGGCACCCGCGTCGACCTCGTCTTCGGCTCGAACTCGATCCTGCGCGCGCTCGCCGAGGTCTATGCCAGCGCCGACGCCAAGGAGAAGTTCGTGAAGGACTTCGTCGCCGCCTGGACCAAGGTGATGAACCTCGACCGCTTCGACGTCGCCTGATCGAGAAGCCAGGCCCGGCCGCCGCGCTCAGCGGTGGCCGCAGGCCGGAAGGCCCTCGTGCCGAATGCAAAAAAAGGCCCCGCAGCGCAACTGCGGGGCCTTCTTATTGGAGAGTGGTGCTGCTGCCGCGTCTCAATCGTCGCGGAAGACGCGTTCGTTGCGCTCGTGGCGTTCCTGGGCTTCGAGCGAAAGCGTCGCGATCGGCCGGGCTTCCAGACGCTTCAACGAGATCGGCTCGCCGGTATCCTCGCAGAAGCCATAGGTGCCATCGTCGATGCGGGCGATGGCGGACTCTATCTTGGAGATCAGCTTGCGCTGGCGGTCGCGGGCCCGGAGCTCGATGGCGCGGTCCGTTTCGGACGAGGCGCGATCGGCGATGTCGGGGTGGTTCTCGCTCTCGCTCTGCAGGGTGACCAGGGTTTCCTTGGCCTCCTTCAGGATCTCCTCTTTCCAGGCCAGCAGCTTGCTGCGGAAATACTCACGCTGCCGTTCGTTCATGAACGGTTCTTTTTCTGACGGCTTGTAGTCGGGATCGAGGGTGGTCTGCTTCGACATGTGCAGGCTTTCTCAATTCACGCTGCTCGATGACCCCCGCCGGCATTGCCGTGGGGGCCGCCGATTTGGCGCCCTTATAGCGATTGGTCCCCGCCGTAACAATCTGCTTTCGCGTAGCCGTGATCTCTCGCCCAAGTAACGGTAATTTCAGCGAAAATAAGCGGATTCGGCCGTGATTTCGGCCCCGGACGGCCGCGCTATCCCCAGTCTGTGGTGGCCGGGGCGGGTTCGTTGCCCGGCTCGCGATTCTCCTTGCGGGCAGCGCGGCAATCGATCGGAGCGGGGAGGCGGTGCCGGTCCGCCTCAGAACTGGAAGTAGATGAACTCGAAATTCGCGTCGTCGCCGATCTTGAACAGAACGAGCACGAACAGGATCGCGGTCACGACTGCGAGCCAGCGGGCCGGCGGCAGCTTCCAGGCCATGGCCCAGGCTGTCGGCCCGATAATCGCGACGGCGGCGGCCGGCAGCAGCGCCCGCCACTTGAAGCCGGCTCCGGCGGGGTTCAGGCCGAGCAGCCCCTTGTAGATGGCGAGCGCGGCATCGAAGGAGGTGGCGCGAAACAGCACCCAGGAGAAGGCGACAAAGAGGAAGGTGAGGGCCCAGCCGAGGAGTTGCGGCATCGGCAGCCCGGCACGGCGCCAGAGGACGCCGATGGCGAGCACCACGCCATGGGCCGCGCCCCAGGCGACGAAGTTGAGGCCGGCGCCATGCCAGAGGCCGCCGAGCGCCATGGTGGCGAACAGCGCCCAGAGCTGCAGGGGCAGGCCATGGCGGGAGCCGCCGAGCGGAATGTAGAGATAGTCGCGCAGGAAACGCGACAGCGTCATGTGCCAACGACGCCAGAAGTCCTGCAGGCTGATGGAGCGGTAAGGCGTGTCGAAGTTCTGCGGCAGCACGATTCCGAAGAGCAGCGCGAGGCCGAGCGCCATGTCGGTGTAGCCGGAGAAATCGAAATAGATTTGGAAGGTGAAGGCGAGCGTCGCCTGCCAGGCCTCGCCGGGGCCGATCGCCTGGCCCTGCGCCGCCGCCGCGAAGACCGGGTTGACGTACTCGGCGAGGGGATCGCCAAGCAGGACCTTCTTGGCGAGGCCGATGGTGAGCAGGATCAGGCCGCGGGCGATGCGCTCGGCGGCGTCGGAGCGCAGATAGGGGCGCTCGTCGAACTGGTGCATGATTTCGCGCCAGCGCACGAGCGGGCCGGCCAGCACCTGCGGGAAGAAGGCGATGTAGAGCGCGTAGCGCACCAGATCATAGCGCGGAGCTTCGCCTCGGCGCAGATCGGTCAGGTACATCACATGATGGAAGGTGAAGAAGGAGATGCCGAGCGGCAATGCGAGATCGAGCTTCGGCGCCGGCAGTCCCGGGATCATGCCGGCGAGATCCGCGAAGAAGTTGAAGTACTTGAACAGCGCCAGGACGGCGAGGTTGAGGACGATCGCGAGCGTGATCAGGCCGCCGACCCTGGTCTTCTGGAAGGCTTCGGCGATCAGCCAGTTGAGCAGGATCGAGAAGCCGAGCAGGGGAACGAAGCGCCAGTCCCAATAGCCGTAGAAGACGAAGGACAACCCGGCCAGGACCGGCAGCCGCCAGGTCGGTGCGAAGCGCTCGACCAGCCCGTGC
Source organism: Allobosea rubneri (assembly GCF_032464875.1). Classification (NCBI taxonomy): domain Bacteria; kingdom Pseudomonadati; phylum Pseudomonadota; class Alphaproteobacteria; order Hyphomicrobiales; family Alloboseaceae; genus Allobosea; species Allobosea rubneri. The sequence continues at coordinate 156,228 of NZ_JAWDID010000004.1, read as the reverse complement.
AGGGCGAGGGCGAGCGGCAGGAAGCCGAGCAGGAAGACGAAGGAGTTGAACAGCATCGGCCGGGGAAGGGGCGGTGGGAGAGGGCCGCCTTAGACGATTATGGCGCCGATGTCATGGCCGGCGCGGCGTCGATGACTTTCCCGTGCGGTTCGGTCGCGGCCTTTCAGGTCGCAGGACCCGTCTCGGGCGAGCGATGGCCGCGGTCCGGATTCACTGGACGCCGGCCAGCAGCAATCCGGCCATCGCGCCGGTGTAGGCAGGCGCGGTCGCCGCTCCCGCTCCATAGGTGACGAAACACCAGGCGACGAAGCCGACCGTGACGACGGCGGCAACCGCCTGGGTCGCAGGGCGGGCGTCGGCGGCGAGGCGCGCCCAGTCGATATTCTGCCGGGTGCTGGCCGGGACGGGGCGTGTTTGGTGGACCCTGACCGGTGAGAGACGTGGCGGCTGAAGCACGGGTTCGATCTCGATCGTGATCTTGACCTCGGTCGTGCAGAACGCGTCGTTTCCGATCTTGCCGCGCAATTCGGGATAGATGATCTCCGCCTTCAGGATGGGCACGGGCCTTGCCGAGCCAACCTCGACGGCGAAGGCTGTCTTCGGCGCGCCGATGCCCTTGGATTCGACGATCATCCGGTTGGAGAAGCTCACCTCTCCGCTCGGCTTATAGTTCACCGAGGACTCCGAGATCAGCTTCGCGTAGACGGCGTTCACCTCCTTCTGGGCGCTGGCTTCGATCGATTTGTCCGTCACATAGGTCAGCGGAACGGGGCGGCCGAGCGTGATGACGACCGAACCGCTCAGCTTGATCGTGGCGATGAAGGTTATAAAGTTGAGGACGATAGGCGGTTGAAGATCCAGCTGATGCTGGACCGAAAACGGAACCTTGGTCGACTTGATTTCGGCCTTGAGTGACGGCGGTCGACTAGTTTCTTTCTTCGTCGGAATCTTCTTCTGACATTCGTTCAGGTTCGGTATCAAGATCGTGTCGCCGGCCTTGATCGTATCCGGGTTCGAAATGCGCTTGGCGCCTGCCTTCAGGGCCTCCCGTGAATTGTTGAAAGCGTAGATCCTCGGCCATTGCGTTCCCGAGCCGAGCTTCTCTTTGGCGATTTCCCAAAGCGTATCGCCGGATCTGATCTTGTAGGGTTCCCACAGTCGCGGCATTTGACGCTCCCGCATTGGAGCGTGATTTGTATTCTTGTGCCGGAGAAAGAGTCAATTTGACCGTTCGGGTGGAGGCGACTGGCTGAAGGTCACTTGAGCGGCCTCTGCGCCTGAGGTGGCAGCGTATTCCAATCAGCCCTCGTCCTGAGGAGTGCGCGGCAGAAGCACGTTTCGAGGGAAGCTCCGGTTGCTTCCAGAGCTTCCTGAAGCGTCCATCGAGACGCCGCTGCGCGGTTCCTCAGGACCAGGACCGAAGAGTCTCCGGAAACAGGTTCAGATGTTGTCCCCCCCGCAGGGCCTCGCAGACGGCCTGTGTCACCTGCGCCGTCGTGGCGCTGCCGCCGAGATCGGGCGTGTGCAGGGCGGGATCGGCGGTGACGCGCTCGACGGCGCGCATCAGCCGGGCGGCGGCGGCCTTCTCGCCGAGATGTTCGAGCATCATCGCCCCTGTCCAGAAGGTCGCGACCGGGTTGGCGATGCCCTTGCCGGTAATGTCGAAGGCCGAGCCGTGGATCGGCTCGAACATGGAGGGCGTCTTGCGCTCGGGGTTCAGATTGGCCGTCGGCGCGATGCCGAGCGAGCCGGCCAGCGCCGCGGCGAGGTCCGACAGTATGTCGGCGTGGAGATTGGTTGCGACGATGGTGTCGAGCGTCTCCGGCTTCAGCGTCATCCGCATGGTCATGGCGTCGACCAGCATCTTGTCCCAGGTCACATCCGGGAAGCCTGCCGCGACCTCGGCGGCGATCTCGTCCCACATCACCATGCCGTGGCGCTGGGCGTTCGACTTGGTGACGACGGTCAGGAGCTTGCGCGGCCGCGAGCGCGCGATCTCGAAGGCGTAGCGGATGATCCGGGTGACGCCGGCACGGGTGAACATCGAGACATCGGTCGCGACCTCCTCGGGCAGGCCCTTATGCACGCGCCCGCCGACGCCGGCATATTCGCCTTCCGAGTTCTCGCGCACGATCACCCAGTCGAGCTCCGGGCCGGAGACATGGCGCAGCGGGCTGACGATGCCGGGCAGGATCCGGGTCGGGCGGACATTGGCGTACTGGTCGAGAGGTTGGCAGATGGCGAGCCTGAGCCCCCAGAGCGTCAGGTGGTCGGGAATGTCGGGGGCGCCGACCGCGCCGAAATAGATCGCATCGAAGGCGCGCAGCTGGTCGGCGCCGCCGGCCGGCATCATCACGCCATGCTTGCGGTAGTAGTCCGAGCCCCAGTCGAAGGATTGGACATCGAGGCTGAAGCCGCCATCGCGCTCGGCGCAGACCTCGAGGGCCTGGAGCCCCGCGGCGATGACCTCGGGGCCGATGCCGTCCCCTCCGATGGCGGCGATCCTGTGCGTGCGCATGCTCTTCGTCCGATGCTCTGGTGCTGCGGTGGTGGTGAGGCGGCGCCGGATGCTGGCGCCGCCCTGGTGATTACTGTGCGGTCACGCCGGCGTTGCGGATGACCGGCACCCATTTCTCGACTTCGCTGCGCACGAGCTCGCCGAGCGCGGCAGGCGTCTGGCCAGCCTCGTCCGGCAGTTCGGCGCCGAGATCGAGGAAGCGCTTGCGCGTCGTCGGGTCGTTGAGGGCGGCGCGAGCGGCGGTGTTGAGCCGGTCGACGATCTCCTTCGGCGTGCCCCTGGGCGCGAACATTGCGTTCCAGCCGGTGGCCTGGAACTGCGGCAGGCCCTGTTCGGCAGCAGTCGGCACGTCGGGGATGACTGCGAGACGATCCTTGACCGCGACGACGAGGCCCTTGCCCTCCTTCGCCTGCACGGTGGGGACGATGGCGACGGTCTGGTCGCAGACATAGTCGACCTGGCCGCCGAGCAGCGCGTTCAGCGCCGGGCCGGAGCCGCGGAAGGGGACGTGCGAGGGCTTGGTGCCGAGCAGCGAGTCGAGGAAGAGGCAGGTCAAATGCGAGGTCGAGCCGACGCCACCCGAACCGTAGTTCATCTTCGCGGCGTTCTCCTTGAGATAGGCGACGAACTCGCGGAAATCCTTGACCGGCAGATCCTTCTTGGCGACCACCAGCATCGGCGTCGAGGCCGAGTTCATGATCGGCTCGAAATCGGTGCGCGGATCATAGGCTAGCTTGGGATAGAGCCCGACGCTGGCAGCCTGGGTACCGAGATTGCCCATCAGCAGCGTGTAGCCGTCGGGTGTTGCCTTGGCGACGCGGGTCGCGCCGGTGGTGCCGCCGGCGCCGGCGACATTCTCGACCACGATCGACTGGCCAAGCGTGCGGCTCATATGGTCCGCCATCATCCGGGCGACGATGTCGGTGGTGCCACCGGCCGCAAAGGGCACGACCATGGTGATCGAGCGGGTCGGATAGCCGGTCTGCGCCGTCGCCGACGTCGTCGCGGCCAGCCCGAGCGCCAGCGCTAACAGCATTCGCTTCATTGCGTCTCTCCCTGTGCCGGCGCCGTTTTGCGGCGCCTCGACTGCTCTCCCATTTGTGTTCCATGGAAGTTTGCATGCTTGCAACGTTTCCGCTCCCGGCTGGGTTGTCAAGCTTCCATTCTTGCTTGCATGGAAGTAGTCCCCCATGCTCAATCGGTGCTGGAGGTGGCGATGGCCGAGCTTGCGCGGGCGGAGATCTCAGGGGACGGGGCCAGGCGCGGTTCGCTGGTCGACGAGGCCTATGCCGCGCTGAAGCAGGCGATTCGCGATACCGTCTTCGCGCCGGGCTATCAGGGCTCGGAGCAGGAGATCGCGGTCCGTCTCGGCATGAGCCGGACCCCGGTACACGAGGCGATCATCCGCCTGCAGGAAGACGGGCTGGTCAGGGTACTGCCGAAGCGCGGCGTCCTGATCTGCCCGCTGGCGCCGCAGGATATCCGGGAGATCTACGAAGTCGTCATCGCGGTCGAATCGATGGCCGCGGAACTGCTGGCCGCGCTTCCGGACAGCGACCGGGCAGCCGTGGCAGACGAGCTCGAGGCCGCGACGGCGGCGATGGAGCGGGCGCTGGCGGCGGACGACCTCGCCGGCTGGGCCGAGGCTGACGAAGCGTTCCATCGCCTGCTGGTCGAGCGCTGCGGCAATGGCCGCCTGCGCCGCATCGCCCAGACCGTGACCGACCAGGCCCATCGCGCCCGCATGCTGACCCTGAAGCTGCGGGCGCGGCCGGCGGGCTCGGCGCAGGCGCACCGCCTGATTGGGGAGGCGGTGAGGGCCGGCGACGCCGAGGCGGCGCACCGGCTCGCCCGCGCCCACCGCGTCGCGGCGCGCGACGAACTCGTCCCCCTGATCGAGCATATCGGCCTACGCCAGCTCTGAGCTGCGCCCAGGCCGGTGCGGCTGCGGGAGCTCATGCGCCTGCGGGTTCTGCTTCAGCAGCTGCAGATCGAGATGGAGAATCTGGACGAGAGGGCACGCCGGCCGAGCAGGGCTGCGCCGCTGGGCAACGGCTCCTCGGGCTTGAGCGCGCGCGGCGCCTTGTCGTCAGCGAAGGACGTTCGGGGGCAGCGCCGGCTCCGCGCCGAGCAGCGTGATCGTCACCCGTTGGTTCGGCGCGATGTAGGGATTGTCGGGGAAGACCGGCTCGGTGTCGGCGCGTCCCGCCACCGACGTGAAGCGGTCGTTGGGGATCCCGGCACCCGACAGGATCTTGCGCACGGCGAGCGCACGCCCGGCGCTGAGGCTCCAGGAATCGACGCCTCGCACCGAGCCCGGGCGCGCGGCGGCCGTGTGGCCCGTGACAGACAGTTGGTTGGGCAGCCGGCGCAGGGTGGGCGCGAGCCCTTCCAGCACGCGACGGGTGCGATCATAGGGGTCGACCGAGCCCTGAGGGAACATGGAGCGGCCTTCCTCGTCCACGAGGGAAACGTTCAAGCCCTCCTTGGTCGGCTCGATCACGATGTTGCGCGACAGCTCGGCCATTTCGGGCATGTTCTGGAACGCCTGCCGGAGGCTGGCCGCTGCGCTGTGCTGGGCCTGCGCGCCGGTGGCCGGGCGGTTGACCTCGCGGTCGCTGGCGCGGCCCGAGCTGGCCCGGCGGGCGCCGTCCTCCTGCCCGGTGATGCCGCTCGCCGTCTCGCGGGGCGCCGACGACTTGTTGCCTGACGTGTCCAGGGCGGTGCCCATCAGGACGCCGCCAGCGCCGCTGGTGCTGGCACTCACGGCCCCCGGCGCGAAGTATTCAGCCAGGCCGACCTTCTGCTCCTGCGTCGTCATGCTGATCAGCCACATCAGCAGAAAAAACGCCATCATGGCGGTCACGAAGTCCGCATAGGCGATCTTCCAGGCCCCGCCATGGTGCGCATGAGCGGCCTTCTTGACCTTCTTGATGATGATCGTCTGGGCGGGCTTGGCCATCGCGTCCCTGCTGGTGATTGGGTCAGATGTTGGCAGGCAGATCGGCGGTTGCCGCTTCCACTTCGCTGAAGGTCGGGCGGACGTCGCTCATCAGAGCCTTGCGGGCAAATTCTACCGCCATCACCGGCGGCTGGCCGCTGATATGGGCGAGAAGGCCCGCCTTGAGCGAAAGGTAGTACTTGGATTCCGCCTCGAAGATGCTCTTGAGCGACTGCGCCATGGGCCCGAAGAAGCCGTAGGCGACGAAGACGCCGAAGAAGGTGCCCACGAGCGCGCCGCCGATCAGATGTCCCAGCACCTCCGGCGGCTCGGTGATCGACCCCATCGTTTTGATCACGCCGAGCACGGCGGCGACGATGCCGAGCGCTGGCGTTCCGTCGGCGATCGACTGCATGGCCGCAACAAGACGCTCCTGCTCCTGGTGGTGCGTCTCCAGTTCCTCATCCATGAGAGCGTCGATCTCGTGGACGTTGTCGGCGCCCATCGTCAACATGCGCATGTAGTCGCAGACGAACTCGACCGCATGATGGTTCTCTGCAAAAGTCGGGAAGGCGTTGAACAGCGCCGACTCGCTCGGATCTTCGATATGCTGTTCGACCGCGAGCATGCCCTTCTGCTTTACAAGCCTGTACAGGGAATACTGCATCGCCAGCAGTTCGACATAGGCCTCCCGATTGTACTTGGGGCCCTTCACGAGCGTACCAAGCATGGTGGGGACGGACTTGAGCACCGGCCCGGTGTTGCCGATGATGAAGGCACCCATCGCTGCACCGAGGATGATAACGAACTCGAACGGCTGCCAAAGGACGAGGAGTTTGCCGCCCATCGCCGCGTAGCCGCCGAAGACGCAAGCAAAGACGATGATTGTGCCGACGATCAGCCGCATGAATCTGCCACCCTGCGCCGCAGCAGGTGCAGCCCGCGCTAGTTCACTACTAGTCCAGCGAAATGAACGATCGAGGTTAAGGGCGAGTTTACAGCCATTGGTCCGCAGCTTTGTAAGCGTCATCCTTCGGCCACTGAGGCTTGGGGCTGCAAGGCAGGTCCAAGGGAGAAAGTCGGGGTGCAATGAGGCTGCGCCGAACCCGGTGATCGGCGCCGACGCTTTTAGGCTCGGTGATCTTGAGAGTGAGCGCCGGATGGTGCTCATCAGCACCTCATTTCAATCAATCGATTGATTGAAATGAGGTGTGGTGATATGCTCCCGCTATGGCACGCTCATCCATCATCAAGGATGCGGAGGGCACGCGGCTGGCGCTGATCCGGGCCGGGCTCGACCTGTTCGGGCGTAACGGCTTCGACGCGACCTCCACACGCGAGATCGCGCAGGCGGCCGGCGTCAACAGTGCCGGCATCGCCTATCATTTCGGCGGCAAGGACGGGCTCAGGAAGGCCTGCGCCGAGGCGATCATCGCCCGCATGCAGGGCGTGCTGGCAGGTGGCGCGCCGGCCGTCTCGATGGCGCTCGATGTCAGCGATCGCGACGCGGCAGCCGAGCAGCTGCTCGCCCTGATCGACCGGGTCGTCGCCTTTCTGACGACGGTGCCGGAGAGCGAGGTCGTCGCCCGCTTCGTCGTGCGCGAGATGCTGACGCCGAGTCAGGCCTTCGAGGCGCTCTATGGCGGGCTGTTCGAGCCCGTGCACCGCCGGGCCTGCCAGGTCTGGGCGGCGGCGACCGGCATGGAGCCGGAGGCGCCGGAGACGAAGCTCGCGGTCTTCGCGGCGATCGGCCAGGTCTTCTATTTCCGCATCGCGCGGCCGGCGGTCACGCGGCGGCTCGGCTGGGACGGAATCGGCCCCGACGAGGCGCGCCTGATCGGCGAAACGATCCGGCGTTCGGTTCGCGCCAGCATCCTCGCATGCAGGGGGGAAGCGTCATGATCCTCGGCTTCATCTGCTCCTTCGCCATCGCCGCCTCGCTCGGCATCTGCGCGCCGCCGACGACGCGCATCGTCGGCTATGTCGAGGGCGAGTATGTCCGGCTCGGGCCGATCGACACGGCCCGGATCGAACGCGTCGCTGTCCGGCGCGGCGAGCGGGTGACGCCGGGCGCGATCGTCGCCGAACTGCAGGCCGACGATGCGCAGAACGCCGTCACCGAGAGCGAAGCGCGCCTGGTGCAGGTCCGCGCCCAGCTCGCCAATCTGCTCAGCGGCAAGCGTCCCGAGGAGATCGCGGTGATCGAGGCGAATGCCGCCTCGGCCGAAGCCCAGCATCGCGAGGCCGACCGGGCCCTGGAGCGCCGCCAGGACTTGTTCCGGCGCGGGGTCTCGACCCAGGCCGATCTCGACCAGGCCCAGACCGCGCGCGATGTCGCGGCGGCGAATGTCCGCCAGAGCGCCGCCAATCTCGCCGTGGCACGGCTGGCGGCGCGGGACGAGGAGATCAAGGCCGCCCAGAATCAGGTGGCGCAGGCGCAGGCCGCGCTCGACCAGGCGAAATGGCGCCTGTCGCAGCGCCGGCTCACCGCGCCGGCCGCCGGCATCGTCACCGATCTCGTGCGCCATCCCGGGGAGCTCGCTGGCCCGGCCGCGCCGGTGCTGACGATGCTGCCCGACGGGGCGGTCAAGCTGATGCTCTATGTGCCGGAGGCGCTGCTTTCGGGCACGATGGTCGGCAACCGGCTCGATGTGCGCTGCAATGGCTGCCCGCCGGGGCTTGCCGCCACGGTCTCCTATGTCTCGCAGGAGCCGGAGTTCACGCCGCCCGTGATCTACTCCGCCGATACCCGGCAGAAGCTGGTCTATCTCGTCGAGGCGCGGCCCGAGGCCGGCCCGGCCGCCCGGCTGCAGCCCGGCCAGATCGTCGACGTGGTGCTGCAGGGCCGGCGATGAGCGCCGAGGACGTCATCGCCGTGCGCGGCCTGACCAAGCGCTTCGGCTCGCGCACGGTGGTCGACAATGTCGACCTGACCGTCCGCCGGGGCGAGATCGTCGGCTTCCTCGGTCCGAACGGCTCGGGCAAGACCACGACGATCCGGCTGATCTGCGGGCTGCTGACGCCCGATGCCGGCGAGGGCACGGTGCTCGGCTTCGACGTCCGCAGCCAGAGTGCGCAGATCAAGCTCAATGTCGGCTACATGACGCAGAAGTTCTCGTTCTACGAGGATCTGACGATCGAGGAGAACCTGACCTTCGTTGCCAGGCTCTACGGGCTGAAGCCCTTCGGAGAGGCCGTCGCGAGGACGCTCGACGGTCTCGGCCTGACCTCGCGCAAGGACCAGCTCGCGGGCACGCTCTCGGGCGGCTGGAAGCAGCGGCTCGCGCTCGCCGCCTGCATCATGCACGAGCCGAAACTGCTGCTGCTCGACGAGCCGACCGCCGGCGTTGATCCCAAGGCGCGGCGCGAGTTCTGGGACGAGATCCACCGGCTTGCCGGGGAGGGGCTGACCGTGCTGGTCTCGACCCATTACATGGACGAGGCCGAGCGCTGCCACCGCATCGGCTACATCGCCTATGGCCGCATGCTGGCGACCGGGACGGTCGACGAGGTGGTGCGCGGCTCCGGCCTCTCGACCTATGTCGTCCACGGTGCGCTGAAGCCGGCCGAGATCGCGGCGCTCGCGCAGGCGGACGGCGTCGAGCAGGTCGCACCTTTCGGGGCGACCTTGCATGTCGTCGGTACCGACAGGGGCAAGCTGGAAGCGGCGCTGGCGCATCTGAAGGAGCGCCCCGGCCTCAGCATCGAGCCGGGTGCGACCAGCCTGGAGGATGTCTTCATCCAGTTCATGGCCCGGGCGCAGGCGGAGGGGAGGGCGGCATGAGCGCGCTCGCACGTTCCGGCGGGCGGCTCGGCGCCATGCTCGCCAAGGAATTCGTGCAGATGCGGCGCGACCGCATCACCTTCGCGATGATGCTGGTGGTGCCGATCATCCAGCTCCTGCTGTTCGGCTATGCGATCAACAACGATCCCAAAGGGCTGCCGGCCGCCGTTCTGGCGCTGGGGCAGGATCGCTACACCCGGTCGGTCGTCGCGGCGCTGGAGGTCTCCGGCTATTACCGTTTCGTCAGGCGGCCGGAGAGCGCGGCCGAGGCCGAGAGCCTGATGGCGCGCGGGGCGATCTCCTTCCTCGTCACCATTCCCAGCGATTTCGGCATGCGGGTTGAGCGTGGCGACGAGCCGCGCATCCTGGTCGAGGCCGATGCGACCGACCCTTCCGCCTCGAGCAATGCTGTCGGCGCCCTGCAGACCATCGCCGCCCGGGCGCTGACCCGGGCGCTAGGCACCGAGGAGATCGCCCTGCAGCAGAGCGAGAGCGCGCTCTCCTTCGTCGTGCACCGGCGCTACAATCCGGAGGGGATCACCCAGTACAACATCGTGCCCGGCCTGCTCGGGGTCATCCTGCAGATGACCATGGTGATGATGACGGCGATGGCGCTGACCCGCGAGATCGAGCGCGGCACCATGGAGAACCTGCTCGCCATGCCGGCGACGCCGGGCGAGATCATGCTCGGCAAGGTGCTGCCCTATCTCGCCGTCGGCAGCGTCCAGGTCGCGGTCGTGCTGTCCGCCGCAAAACTGCTCTTCGGCGTGCCTTTCCTCGGCAGCCTCGCCCTGTTGCTCGCCTGCGTGCTGATCTTCGTGCTGGCGCTGGTGCTGCTCGGCTACACGATCTCGACCATGGCGCGCACGCAGCTCCAGGCGATGCAGCTGACCTTCTTCTTCTTCCTGCCCTCGCTGCTGCTCTCCGGTTTCATGTTCCCCTTCGCCGGCATGCCGCTCTGGGCGCAGTGGCTCGGCGAGATCTTCCCGCTGACCCATTTCCTGCGCGTCATCAGGGCGATCATGCTGAAGGGAGCCAATCTTGGCGACATTGGCGCGGAGGTCTTCTACCTCTCGGTCTTCGTGCCGCTCTATGCCGGAATCGCGCTGCTGCGGTTCAGGAGCACGCTGGACTGAAGCGGGCACAAGCCCTGCGTGAAGTCATAACTTGCAAAAAGATAGTGACTGCGGTAGCGAATCTGGGCCATGCAGCCCAAGCTCGCTCCGCTCACCGAATGCCCCTGCGCCCGCGCGGTCGAAACGGTCGGCGAGTGGTGGAGCATCCTGATCCTGTGCGATGCGCTGCAGGGGCTGACCCGCTTCGATGAGTTCGAGCGCAGCCGCGGTATCGCGCCGAACATGCTGGCGCGCCGGCTGAAGCATCTCGTCGAGAGCGGGTTATTCGAACGGCGGCTCTATAATGCGCGGCCGAAGCGCTACGAATACATCCTGACCGAGAAGGGCCGGGACTTCTTCCCGGTCGTCGCCGCGCTGATCGGCTATGCCAACCGGCATCTCGCGCCCGAGGGCGCCTCGCTGCAGCTGGCCGAGCGTGGAAGCGAAGAGCCGATCGTCCCGATCACCGTCGCTGCTGCGACCTTGCAACCTGTCACTGTCGACAGCGTCACGGTCATCGCCGGTCCGCAGGCCAGCACCGGCATGCGCGAGCGCCTTGCCTTCGTTGCAGCGCGCGAAGCAGCCACCCGAGCCAAACCGAGTTAGGAGCTTTCTATGCGTCGCATCGTCGTCACCGGACTGGGCGTCGTCTCGCCCCTGGGCTGCGGCACCGAACTCGCCTGGCAGCGCCTGCTCGCCGGCCGCTCTGGCCTGCGCCGCCTGCCCGACGCGATCGCCGAGACCTTGCCGGCCAAGGTTGCAGGCGTCGTCCCGAGCAAGGCTGAGGACAACGAGGGCGGCTTCGATCCCGATGTCGCGATCGCGCCGAAGGACCAGCGCAAGATGGACCGTTTCATCCAGTTCGCGCTGGTCGCCGCCAAGGGGGCGCTGGCGCAGGCTGGCTGGCAGCCGCAGAGCGAGACCGAGCGCGAGCGCACCGCGACGGTGATCGCCTCGGGTATCGGCGGCTTCCCGGCCATCGCCGAGGCGGTGCGGACCACCGACCTGCGCGGCGTGCGCCGGCTCTCGCCTTTCACGATCCCGTCCTTCCTGGTCAATCTCGCCGCCGGCCATGTTTCGATCGACCATGGCTTCAAGGGCCCGATCGGCGCGCCGGTCACCGCCTGCGCCGCCGGCGTGCAGGCGATCGGCGATGCGGCGCGGATGATCCGGGCCGGCGAGGCCGATATCGCGCTCTGCGGTGGTAGCGAGGCCTGCGTCGATCTCGTCGCGCTCGGCGGGTTTGCCGCAGCGCGCGCGCTGTCGACCGGTTTCAACGACGAGCCGGCAAAGGCCTCGCGCCCCTTCGATCGCGACCGCGACGGCTTCGTCATGGGCGAAGGCGCCGGGATCCTGGTGATCGAGGCGCTTGAGCACGCGCAGGCGCGCGGCGCGACCATCCTCGCCGAGCTCACCGGCTACGGCACCAGCGCCGACGCCTACCACATCACCTCCGGCCCCGAAGATGGATCGGGAGCGCGCCGGGCGATGGAAACGGCATTGAGGCAGGCAGGCCTGAAGCCCGGCGATGTCGCGCACCTCAACGCCCACTCGACCTCGACGCCGGTCGGCGACCGCGGCGAGCTCGCCGCGATCAAGGCGGCGTTCGGCAGCGAGGGCGGCATCGCGATCAGCGCGACCAAGGCGGCGACCGGTCATCTGCTTGGCGCGGCCGGCGGACTGGAGGCGGTCTTTACCATCCTCGCTTTGCGTGACCAGATCGCTCCGCCGACGCTCAACCTGGACAACCCGGACGAGGAAGCGGCCGGGCTCGATCTGGTGGCGAAGACGGCCCGGCCACTCGCAATGGAGCACGCCATCTCGAACGGTTTTGGCTTCGGCGGCGTCAACGCCAGCGTGGTGTTCAGGCGCTGGAGCTGAAGACTTCTCGGGCGCTCAATTCAACGCGCGCAGCAGCAGCTCGTAATTGCGCAGCCTGAGCGCGGGATCGTCGAGGAAGTCCTGGATCATGAACTCTTCGGCGCCGGTGAGTGCCGCCATGCGACGCAGCCTGCCGGCAACGCGCTCCGGCGTGCCGACGATGAAGGTCGGCCAGTCGGTCTCGTCGGCCGGTACCATGCCGCCCATGATCGCGATCGCCTCGTCGAGCTCGGGCAGGCGCTCGAGCATGATCCGCTCCGGCTTGCGGCGCTGGCGGAAGACGGCGCGGACCGGCATGGCGAGGCGCTCGGCCTCCTCCTGCGTTTCCCCAATGATGGCGCGCACGGCGATGAAGGTCTGCGGCGCGGCGATGCCGGCGGCATGGCGCGAGGGCCGGAAGGCCGACTGATAGGCGGCATAGGAGTGCGGCGCCTGCTCGGGCTGGTGGAAGGCGCTGCAAGCGAGGCCGAGGCCGAGCTCGGCGGCGCGGCGCGCACTGCCTTCGCTGACCGCGAGGATCCAGGGCAGGGGGCCGGCCGGCTCGTCGCGCATGATGCCGATCGCATGGAAGGGCGAGGTTTCCGGCAGGTCGTTGCCGAGCCAGCCGATCAGCTCCTCGACATTCGCCGCATGGTCGTCGGGGATCTCGGCGTCGCGCAGCCGCTTCAGCGCGCGGTCGGCGAGGGGGCCGGCGGTGGCGCGGCCGATGCCGACATCGATGCGCCCAGGAAAGAGCGCGCTGAGCGTCCGCAGCGCCTCGGCGACCTTGTAGGGGCTGTAATGGTTGAGCAGCACGCCGCCGACGCCGATGCGGATCGTTGAGGTCGCGCCGGCGAGCGCGGCGGCGAAGACTTCGGGGGCCGGGTTGGCCTCGAAGGCGACGTCGTGATGCTCGACGATCCAGTAGCGGAGGAAGCCGAGGCGCTCGACCTCCTTCGCCATAGCGATCGCGGTGCGCAGGGCGCCGCCGGAGGTCTGGCCCTTGGGCACGACGAGAGGATCGAGGAGCGAGAGCTTCATGGTTTCGGCCGCCGGCGGGAGGGGCGGGCGTCCGCCGGGTGGCGAACGCCCCGATGTGATCAGCGCAGGGTGAAGGCGGAGGGGGCGATCAGCGTCGCCTTGAGGTCGATCGCCTTGGCCTTCGGCAGCATGCCGGCCTCGATCATGAACGCCTGGTCCTCGGTGAGGTTGGCGACGTCGGCATCGGTCATCGCCGGGGCGAAGTCGTAGAGCGGCAGCTGGGCGCGGGCGTCCTCGATCGTGATCTTCTGCTCCTTGGCGGCGATCGCCAGCGCCTCCTCCGGGTTCTTCGCCATGAAGTCGAGCGCCTTGTGATGGGCGGCGAAATAGGCGGCGACGAGATCGGGGTGCTTCTCGAGAAAGGCGGCGTTGGCGCCGATCACCGTGGTCGGCTTGATCAGGCCCTCGCCGCTGGTCAAGGCGCGGCCGCCGGCCTTCTCGACCTGGGTGACATTGGCGCCGGCGAGCGTCGCGACGTCGACCTGGCCGGCGAGCAGCGCGGCGCGCGCGGCCGGCAGGTCCATGTTGATGTACTCGACATCGCTGAGCTTCAGGTTCTGCGAGGCGAGGGCGGCGACGAGGAGCTGGTTCAGCACCGTGCCCTTGGGGCCGGCGATCTTCTTGCCCTTGAGGTCGGCGAGCTTGGCCGGGCCGTCGGCGCGGGTCATCAGGAAATAGGCTTTCGGCGAGCGGGCATAGGCGGCGACGACCTTGAGCGGCACGCCGTTCGCGGCAGCGAGGATGGCGGAGGTGCCGCCGAGCACGCTGGCGATGTCGATCTCGCCGGCGGCGATGGCCTGGGTCTGCTGCGCGCCGGAGGTGATGACGGGGTTCTCGACCTTGATGCCCTTGGCTGCGAAGGCCTCGTCGAGGAAGCCCTTCTCGCGCATCACGATCGAGGGCACATTGAAGGGCGCGGTGACATAGGTGATGCGCACGGTCTTGGGCTGGTCGGCCTTGGGCTTGTCGGCGGTCTGCGCCTGGAGGTGAGCGGCGGGCAGGAGCAGCGCGAGTGCGAGGCCGAGATAGGCGAGGGGCTTCTTCATGGTGGTCTCCTTGGAAAGCGAGTTCAGGCCGCGGCGGGCGTGGGCGTCTTCATCAGCCGGGAAAGGATCGTCCGGCGGTGGAGGTTGACGTCGGGGTCGGTCGGATCGCGCGGATAGGGCAGGGCGATCTCCTCGCTGCCGACGATGCGGCCGCCCTGCATTTCGAGGGCGCGCTCGCCGAGCAGGACGGCTTCCTCGACGTCATGGGTGACGAAGACGATGGTTGGGCGCCGCCGCTGCCAGATCGCGACGAGCTCGTTCTGCATGGTCCGGCGGGTGAAGGCGTCGAGCGCGGCGAAGGGCTCGTCGAGCAGGAGCAGATCGGGTTCCTGCACGAGGGCGCGGGCGATGGCGACACGCTGCGCCATGCCGCCCGAAAGCTGCGCCGGCATCGCACCGGCGAAGGCCGAGAGGCCGACGAGTTCGATCGCGGCGGCGCAGCGCTCGGCGGCGACGGTGCGCGGGACCCGGCCCCGCAGCCCGAAGCCGACATTCGCGGCAACGTCGAGCCAGGGCATCAGCCTCGCTTCCTGGAAGACGACGGCGGTGCGCAGCCTGCCGTCGTCGCCGCGCCGGATCTCGCCCTCGCTCGGCCGTTCGAGGCCGGCGAGGATGCGCAGCAGCGTGGTCTTGCCGCAGCCGCTGCGGCCGACCAGCGTCGTGAACGAGCCGGCGGGAAAGGAAAGGTCGATATCGGCGAGGGCCGTGACCTCGCCTGAGCCGACGCGGTAGCGCCGGCCGATGCCGGAAAGCTCAAGCACGGGCCATCTCCAGATCGCCGGAGAGCCAGGGCGCGCTGCGGCGTATGGCAAGGCGCAGCAGATGGTCGGCGAGGAGGCCGAGCACGCCGATCACGAGGATGCCGGCGAGCACGATGTCGGTGCGGGCGAGGTTCTCGGCGTCGACGATCATGTAGCCGAGCCCGGCCGAGGAGGCGATCAGCTCGGCGCCCACGAGCGCGCGCCAGCTATAGCCGAGGCCGATCCGAAGGCCGACGACGATCGCCGGCAGGGCCGAGGGCAGCACGATGCGCAGCATGATCTCCGGCCGCGAGAAGCCGCAAACCGTGCCGACATCGATCAGCTTGCGATCGACCGAGTCGAAGCCGCCGCGCACGCCGAGGAAGATCGGGAAGAAGCAGGAGAGGATGATGATCCCGACCTTCTGGGTCTCGCCGATGCCGAGCCAGAGCATCAAGAGCGGCATCAGCGCCAGCGGCGGGATCTGACGCAGGAATTCGAGCAGCGGTTCGAAGAGCGCGCGCAGCCGGCGGCTCAGCACGAAGAGCAAGGCGAGCGGCACGGCGAAGGCGATGGCGAGGAGATAGCCGAGCGCGACGCGCCTCAGGCTGACGAGCGTGTGGCGCACGAGCTCGCCCGAGGCGATCAACTCGCCCAGCGTTTCCGCGACCGTGCCGGGCCCGGGCAGCAGGAAGGCGCTGACCCAGCCGAGACGGCTGGCGAGCCACCACAAAGCGAGCGTGGCGGCAAAGACGGCGATGGTCGTGAAACGGGGCAATGCTTGCTGGCGCCAGACATGGGGGACGCCATGCTCAATAAGCCGATGACCGAAATGCGCAAGCGTGCTGCAATGCCGCAGCAATGACGTGGAATTACTTCAGAATTGTTCTAATTAAATACTTGACGGAGGCGTGTGGGGCCGTGCGCGCCGCGCCACACAGTTCGCCCCGCTCACAGTGGGATATTGTCGTGTTTGCGCCAGGGTCGCTCGAGGCTCTTGGTGCGGAGCATGGCGAGGGCCCTTGCAATGCGGCGGCGGGTCGAGTGCGGCATGATCACCTCGTCGACATAACCGCGCTCGGCCGCGACGAACGGGCTCATGAAGCGGTCCTCGTACTCTTTCGTCTTGGCGGCGATGCCATCCGCGTCCATGCCCCGGAAGATGATCTCGACCGCGCCCTTGGCGCCCATCACCGCGATCTGGGCGCTCGGCCAGGCATAGTTGACGTCGGCGCCGATATGCTTCGACGCCATCACGTCATAGGCGCCGCCGAAGGCCTTTCGCGTGATCACCGTGACCAGCGGCACCGTGCATTCTGAATAGGCGAAGAGCAGCTTGGCGCCGTGCTTGATCAGCCCGCCATACTCCTGCGCCGTGCCCGGCAGGAAGCCGGGAACGTCGACGAAGGTGACGATCGGGATCTCGAAAGCGTCGCAATAGCGCACGAAGCGTGCCGCCTTGCGCGAGGCGTCGGCATCGAGCACCCCGGCCAGCACCATCGGCTGGTTGGCGACGACCCCGACCGTGCGGCCCTCGATCCGCCCGAAGCCGGTGACGATGTTCTTGGCGTAGGCCTCCTGGATCTCGAAGAAATCGCCCTCGTCGAGCGTCTTCAGGATCAGCTCCTTGATGTCGTAGGGCTTGTTCGGATTGTCCGGCACCAGCGTGTCGAGGCTGGTGTCGACCCGGTCCGGCACGTCGAAGGACGGCCATTCCGGCACGCCCGCCGTGTTGTTGGCCGGCAGGAAGTCGATCAGCCGGCGCACCTGCAGGAGCGCCTCGACATCGTTCTCGAAGGAGCCGTCGGCGACCGAGGATTTGGAGGTATGGACCCTGGCGCCGCCGAGCTCCTCGGCGGTCACCGTCTCGTTGGTGACGGTCTTCACCACCTCCGGGCCGGTGACGAACATGTAGGAGGTGTCGCGGACCATGAAGATGAAGTCGGTCATCGCCGGCGAATAGACGTCGCCGCCGGCGCAGGGGCCCATGATCACCGAGATCTGCGGGATCACGCCCGACGCCTGGACATTGCGCTTGAAGACCTCGCCATAGCCGCCGAGCGCCGCGACGCCCTCCTGGATGCGGGCGCCGCCGGCATCGAACAGGCCGACGATCGGGGCGCGCATCTTCAGCGCCATGTCCTGGATCTTGATGATCTTCTGGGCGTGGGTCTCGGAGAGCGAGCCGCCGAAGACGGTGAAATCCTTGGAGAAGACGAAGACGGTGCGGCCATTGACCGTGCCCCAGCCGGTGACGACGCCGTCGCCGGGGATCTTCTCGGCCTTTTCCATGCCGAAATCGACGCAGCGATGCTGCACGAACATGTCGAACTCCTCGAAGGAGTCCTTGTCGAGCAGAAGCTCGATCCGCTCGCGCGCCGTCAGCTTGCCGCGGCCGTGCTGCGCCGAAATCCGACGCTCGCCGCCACCAAGACGGGCTCCCGCGCGGCGGGTTTCGAGCTGTTCGAGCACATCCTTCATGGAGAAACCTCCCGGCGCGATCTCTAAGGGTCCTTCTTCCGGCTTAAGCGGCGATGCAGGCGAAGTCCATCGCGGCGCAAACGGCTTGCGCGCGGCGCCCGCTGCGCGGCCCGGCCGATCACGGGATGACGCGGGTCGCAGCACCGCCGCCGTCGAGGAGCAGGGCGCGCAGGTCGGCGAGCGCGCCGGCGAGCGCGTCGATCCCGGGCCCGCCGAGGCTGAGCCTGACGCCGCTGGCCGGCGCCTGCGCATCGGCCAGGAAGGCCTCCGGGGCGGGCAGGAGAATGCCCGAGGCGGCGGCGCGCGCCGGCAGCGCCCGGGCGCGGTCCGGCGCCATCGGCAGCCAGAGATGGAAGCCGTTGCCCGACCTGATGGCGACCTCGGGCGGAAGGGCGGCGCGCGCCAGCGCGACCCGACGGCCGGCCTCGTCGCGGATCGAGCGCGAGACCGAGGCGGCAGTGCCGTCGGCCAGCCAGCGTTCCATGATCAGGCAGGAGAGCAGGGGCGCGGTGGTGCAGGTCGCCGCGAGTTCGGCGAGGGCCGGTTCGAGCCATGCCTCGGGGACGAGCAGGGAGCCGATGCGCAGTCCCGGGCTCAGGACCTTCGACAGGCCGAAGACATGCAGGGTCCGCTCCGGCGCGAGGCTGGCGATCGGGATCGTGCCGGGCTCGGCCAGGGCGGCATGGATGTCGTCCTCGACGATCATCGCGTCATGGGCGCGGCAGAGACGCGCGATCTCGCGGCGCCGCGCCTCGCCCATCGTCGCCGTGGTCGGGTTGTGCAGGGTCGGCGTGACATAGAGCACGGCGCGCCGTCCTGCCGCTTGCGCCCGATGCAAGGCGCGTTCGAGCGCCTGCGGCACGAGGCCTTGCTCGTCGATTGCGAGCCCGGTCAGCCGCAATCCGCGCCGGCGGGCGAGGGCGATGGCGCCGGGATAGCTCAGCGCCTCGGTCAACAATTCGGTGTCCGGCCCGCAGGTGATCGCCAGCGCGATGGCGAGCGCATGCTGGGCGCCATTGCAGATCAGCAGGCGCTCCGGCGCGGCAGGCACGCCGGTCTGCGCCAGCCAGCGGGCCAGCAGGGCGCGGTGCTCGAGACGGCCGGCGGGCGCGGCATAGGCACCAAAACTGTCGGCGTCGAGCCGCCTTGCGAGGTCGGCAAGGCAGGCGGCGAGCAGCCGGTCGCTGAGCGCTTGCGGCGGCACGTTGATGCTGAGGTCGACCATGCGGCTCGCTGCCTGCGTGATGCCGGCGACGAACATGCCGCGGCCGCGGACGCTGCGGACGAGGCCACGGCGTTCGAGCTGGGCATAGGCCTTGGTCACGGTGCCGAGGCCGATGCCGAGTTGCCAGGCGAGGGGCCGGTGAGCTGGCAGGCGGGAGCCCGGCGGCAGCGAGCCGTCGGCGATGTCACGGGCAAGAGCCTCGACCAGCCGCTCGCCGGGCGAGCCAGCGCCATCCGTCAGCCGGGGCGTCCAGGGTGATGCCAGCAGCATGTCGCCTCGAAATTGTGTCACGATACACTTTTTAGTCTAGGCAAAAAGTGTCACCTGAGCAATCTCCGGTTCCGACGTTGCCAAGCACCGGACCGGACATGACCCTGCAACTCCTGCTCGCCTTCATCGGCTATGCCTTCGTGACCTCGATCACGCCCGGGCCGAACAACACGCTGCTGCTGGCCTCCGGCGCCAATCACGGCTTTCGCGCCAGCCTGCCGTTGCTGTTCGGGATCAATCTCGGCTTCTGCGGGCTCGTCCTGGCGGTCGGGCTCGGGCTGGGCGGCCTCTTTACCGCCATGCCAGCCCTGCACGATGTCCTGCGCTATGGCGGCAGTGCCTATCTGCTCTATCTCGCCTGGAAGATCGCGCGCTCGGCGCCGCTGGAGCCGGGGGCCGAGGCGGCGCCACCGCTCAGCTTCCCGGCCGCTGCGGCCTTCCAATGGGTCAATCCCAAGGCCTGGATCATGGCAGTCGGGGCGGTCGCGGCCTACACGCCGACCGAGGGCTATTTCCTCAACCTCACGCTCGTGGTGATCGTCTACGCCCTGGTCAACGGGCCCTGCATCGCCGTCTGGGCGATCGGCGGCACGCTGCTGCGCGGCCTTCTCGCCGATCCGACGCGCCAACGCGTCTTCAACATCGTGATGGCGCTGCTGCTCGCCGCTTCGCTCTATCCGATCCTGGCAGGTTGATGGGCGTCATGGCATAAGGCTCGGCTCAGGCGCCACCCGATCACGCGCTCGGCTTGCTGGGATCGCCGAGCTCGCGATTGAGCGCGACCGCGGCCTGGACGAGCCTCGTTGCGATGGCCGCATCGACGCTATCGCCTTCGCGCAGGACCATGGTTGCGAGCTCGAACTTGCCGCCTGGCTTCAGGCGCGGCTCGATATGGCGCAACCGCTTGCCGCGCCAGAAGCCGAAGAGCACGCGCGCGGCTTCGGCGCGGATCAGAAGCACGGGGCCGTTCGCGAAATAGACCAGATGCGTCCATTTGATCCGCTCTTCGAGCGGAGCGGCGGCCATCGCCGCCTTGCGCAGGGCCTCGACCGTCGCGAGGCGCCAGCCATCGAGCTGGGCGAGGTACTCGGCCGGGCTATCGGCTTTTGGCGCGCCCGGCTGCATCGGCTCTAGCCCTGCATCAGCAGCAGCACGGCTGCGTCGTATTCCTTGCGTCTGAGCACCCGGCGCTCGGCCGCTTCCTCGTCCTGGCCCCAGATCCCGATCTGGTAGTCCTCGTCGAGATGGGCGGCGGCCCAGGCGGCTTCGGCGTCGATAAGGCCTTCGGCGAGAGCGAGCGTCAGGATGGTCGAGCCGGTCAGGGTCATGACGTTGTGGGCGCCGGCGAGGGCGACGGGAGCGGGGATCGCCGCGACGCGCTTGGCCACGGCGTCGAGCACGGCCTGCGGCTGCTCGGCGAAGACAACGCCCTGGGCCATGACGAAGCGGCCGCCGATGCGGGATTCCAGCGCGGTGATCAGCGGGTTCCAGATCTGGTCCTGGCGCTCCACCAGTTCGCGCGGCTCGCCGGCGCGGTAGCAGAGCGCATCGCTCCCGGCATAGCGGACGATCTCGGCGCGAACCGCCTCATGCTGGTCGGCGACGCCGTCGAGCGCCGAATTGACCAGCCGGGTCATCGGCATGCGGGCCGGGTCGATCTCGCCCTTCTGCGCCTGCCATTCGGCGGCGAGCGCCTGCGCGACGGCGTGCGAGGCGACCGCCAGCGGCTTGCGGGCCGGGGTGCGGGCGGTGCGGCCGTCGAGGGCGACATGGAAGAGGCCGTCGCGCTCCAGCGACTCGGCCTTCTCGTAGAAGCGCTTCGGCAAGGGGTTGCGCATCGCCTGCTGCGCGGCGGCGACGGGGTCGGGCTGGCGCTGGCCGGGGGAGCCGAAGCGCGCGAGGAAATCATCGGTCGACATGGCAGCTCCATAGCGCATCCGCGACCCCGCGCGAAACGGCTTCGTGCCCGTGCGCCCGTACTGCCGGCGTTGACCCTTGTGGAGCAGGGGGCTAAACGCCTTCTCCCCGGACGCGAGCTGCGTCCGCGAAACATGCGAGAGGGCATCGTGTTGGAGAGTGCGGGAACCCGGTGAGGTTTCGCTGAGGCGAAACCTGATCCAGCGCCGGGTGAGAGATCCAGACCACAGGGTCGGCTTTCGCCGCGGCGCTTGTCATGGTTCCATGCACAGGCTCTATCATCATGAACGTTTCGCGGGGCGAGCAGCGCGTGCTGCACGTGCTGGCCCGTGGCGGACAGATCCGCCATCTTCGCGGCGACAATGGCCGCATCCACCACATCGACTGCTTCACCCATGAAGGCTACGTCCTGAGCGATTGCACGCTCGCCGTCTTCGCTGCGCTCAAGCGAAAGCGGCTGATCGAATCGCGTGAGGGCGGGCCCTACCGGATCTCGCGGCAAGGACGGCTCGCCGTCCGCGCGCAGACCGACAACCGCTGAAGACGGCGGGAGGGCGCGAGCCCTCCCGCCGTTCTGCCCTTGCCCCGGCCGGTGTTGACGGCGTTTCAGGCCGCCTGGCGGATCCGTTGCAGGAAGGTGCGGACCTGGCTGTCGAGCTGCGCCGCCTGCGCAGCGAGCTTCTCCGCAGCCTCGGAAACACTACCGGCGGCGGAACCCGTCTCGTTGGCAATGCCCATGACGCGGCGGATCGTGTCCGAGGCGATCTCGGCATCCCGGGCCGTGCTGCCGATGTTCTCGGCGATGCCGGCCGTGGCCTGGTCCTGCTGGACGATAGCGGCGGCGACCGAAGCCGAGACGTCGTTCAGCGAATTGATCGAGCCGCCCATCACCTCGATCGCGCGCACGGCTTCGGAGCCGGACAAGTGGATGGCGGCGATCCTTTTCTGGATGTCGGCCGTCGCCTGCGAGGTCTGGCTGGCGAGCGCCTTGACCTCCTGCGCCACCACCGCGAAGCCCTGGCCCTGCACGCCGAAGCGCGCCGCCTCGATCGAGGCGTTGAGGGCGAGAAGATTGGTGCGCTCGGCAATGGTCGAGATCAGCTGGACGATCTGCCCGATATCCTCCGCCTTCAGCGAGAGATGGTGGACGGTGCTCAGCACGTTGTGGGCGCTGCTTGTGGTGAACTCGACGACCCGGCTCGTGGCGCCGACCTGCTCGCGGATCTCGCCGATCGCGCTGGCGAGCCCGCTGGTGGCGATGGTCGCCGCAGCGACGGCCGAGGAGGCGTGGTCGGAGGAGGCCGCCGCGGCATGCGCGCCTTCCTGCACCCGGCGCGCGCCTTCGGACATCTGGGAAGCGGCCATGCGCAGCGGCTCGACGGAGGCAAAGACCTCGCCGGCGATGCCGGCAACCTCCACTTCTAGGTCATCGGCGATTTCCAGCACCAGCGCCTGCCGTTCGAGCGCCGCCTGCAGCGTCGTCCGGGCAAGATCGCGCTCGGCCTGCTCGGCGACGCGGCGCGCCGCATTCGCACGCTCGCTTTCCGCTTCCGCGTTGATGAAGGCGGCCCGCAGCGTGATCACGATCCAGATCAGGGCGCCGTTCTGCGCAACCACGATCACGGCATGGAGCATGACGCGGCGGCCGTCACTGCCGCCGGGAAAGACGCCTTCGGGATAGATCAGGTTCAGGCCGGCGTGATGCACCGCGATCGCGACCGCGGTGGTGATGAAGATGCGCCAGTCGAGCCAGCCGGCGGCGATCGCGAGCGCGGCGAAGAACGCCATATGGATGTCGGGCTGATAGGGATGGCCCGCGGTGACGTAGACCAGCAGCATGACCTGACCGACGAGCGCGAGCGAGCTGACCTGGCGCGTCAGCCAGTCCGGTCCGCGCATCCGCCAGAGAATGGTCGGGATCGCTGCGAGGGTGAGCGAGCCGAGCGCAAGATTCGAGCCCGGCAGGCCGAAAGCCTGGACGCAGGCCGCGATCAGCAAGAATTGGAGCCAGAGGAGGGTGGTGAGCAGATAGCCGAAGCGCCGGCGGAACTGTTCGACCAGATTCATCGGCTGCTCCCTGAAACCGTGCGGACATCCACGCAGAGCTTGGCCAGGCTGGCGTCGAGCACGAGCCAGGCGCCAGCGGCGTAGAGCCTGCCGGCATAGTCCGTCGTCTCGGCCGTGCTGATCGAGACAGGACGGCTGGAACTCAGCGCCAGGACGGCGCCGCCGGCAGCGGCGATGGCGGCGATCATCCGGCTTTCGCCGGAACCGGGCGGGAACAGGGCGACCACCGGTCGACCTTCGACCGGCTGGCCGACCAGGAGCAGGAGCGCCAGCGCCATCAGCGGACCGACGATGAGACCGAAGAGCAGTTCGCGCATCGTGCCTCCAAGCCGGAGAGCCGGCGCCGGCAGACGCCGCGGGCCGGGGGCGCGTTCGTCGCCTCAGGGCCATGGCGAACCCTAGGATCGAATGGTTGCGCAATCCTTGAGGGGGCGGGACTGCGAGGCCTGTACGGGCCGCGACGGCGCCATTGACACGAGGATGTGACCGGCGGCGGCCTTTCTCGCTCTCCGGTCCGGCGCGCTGGAACTTCGCGCTCGCCCGGGCGTCCTTCCGACATTACGATCTTGTCATCATCGCGCCATCGCGCCGTGAGGAGGTCTCGCTCAGGCTGCACTCATCGTCTGCCGGCTTCGAGACCCGAGACAGCGAACCGTATGTGAATGAAAACGGAGAGCTTTTCATGAAACGCATCGCCCTCATCGCCGCTTCAGGTGCTGCCGCCCTGGCTGCCACGCTGGCGGTGGCGCAGCCGCAGCCGATCCCGCCCGCTCCGGGCAGCCAGCAGTCGCAGCAGCGCGTCGGCGCCGAAGGCGAGCGTGCCGAACGTGGCGAGCGCGGCGACCGGCGCGAGGAATGGCGTCAGCGCCAGGCCGAGCGCGCCGCGGCGCGTCTCAATGAGCGCCTCGCCAAGTTGCGTACCGATCTGAAGCTGAAGCCCGAGCAGGTTGCGGCCTTCGAGAAGGTCGAGGCGCTGCTCAAGCGCAATGCCGAGCAGCGCCGCGAGCGCATGGGGCAGATGCGCGAGCAGCGCGAGCTCTATCGCGACGCCGACATCATGGAGCGGCTCGACATGATGGCGACCCGCCAGGGCGAGCGTGCCGCGCGCTCCAAGGAAATGGCCGACGCGGTCCGCCCGCTCTGGACGACGCTCACCGACGAGCAGAAGACGGTGGCGCGGCGAGCCGTGCGCGAGGTGATGGCTGATACCCGCGGACGGATGATGGAGATGCACCGGCGCATGCGCGACCGTGACGACGACCGGCGCGATGACGATCGCGGCTCGCGCCGTTGGCGCGATCGCGACCATGATCATGACCGGGACCGCGGCTACGACAGCGACCGCTTCTGAGGTCAGTACGCGGCATAGCCGACTGCACTGAGAGTTCGACGGCCGGGCGCGAGCCCGGCCGTTTTCATTGTTCCGTCATCCTGCACCAGCTATAGCCGGCGCGCTTGGCGGGAGCAGACGGTTGCGCTTCGTTCAGACCTTCGAACTCTATCCCTTTCTCGATTCGGTGGTCAGCCTCGCGGCGGCCTTCATCCTCGGCTCACTAATCGGCGCCGAGCGCCAGTATCGGCAGCGCACCGCCGGGCTGCGCACGACCGTGCTGGTCGCGGTCGGTGCCGCCGCCTTCGTCGACCTTGCCATGCGGATGTCGGGCGCCCACGAGGCGGTGCGCGTCGTCTCCTATGTGGTCTCCGGCATCGGCTTCCTCGGTGCCGGCGTGATCATGAAGGAGGGCATGAACGTCCGCGGCCTCAACACCGCAGCGACCTTGTGGTGCGCGGCGGCGGTGGGCGCCTGCACCGGTGCCGACATGCTGGCGGAAGGCGTGCTCGTCACCTTCTTCGTCCTCGCCGGCAACACCCTGCTGCGGCCGCTGGTCAACGCGATCAATCGCATCCCGATCAACGAGCGGGCGTCGGAAGCGACCTATGAGGTCGTGCTGACGACCAACGAAGCCTCGCTGCCGGCGGTGCGCGAGGCGCTGGTCGAGCATCTCGAAGCGGCGAAGTATCCGACCCGCGACGTCAGGACGGTGGAGCGCGGCGAGGACGCCGTCGAGGTCGTCGCCGTCCTGATCAGCACCGCCGTCGAGCGCAAGGAGCTTGACCAGGTCGTCGAGCGGCTGGAGCGGGTGCCCGGCGTCAAGCACGCCACCTGGGAAAGCAGCACGGCGGACTGAGCGACGGCCCCGCGGCCTGACCTGACGTCGTCGACCGGCCGGTGATGGGTGGCGCGGCGGCCGAGATCGGCTAGAGATTGGGGTGCATGTCGGTTCCGCTGCGGAACCGGCCTTCGTTTGCCGGGCCTGCGCGGTTGGTCCAAGGAGGAGGAGACGGCCTTGTATCGTTATCTCAAACTCAAATCCCTGGTGCTGCTGGCGGCCCTGTTCGGTGGCTTCGTCGGGCCGATGGCGCCAGTCATGATCACGCCGGCCGAGGCGCAGTCCCGGGGCGGCCAGAACGTCAACCGCGGGCAGGTGAATCGTGCGCATAACCGGCCCCATACGCGCCCGCATCATCGCCCGAACACCCGCCCGCAACACCGGCACGTGACGCGCCCGCCGCATCATCGGCCGCGCCAGAATGTCCGGCATCATTCGCGCAACAACATCGTCGTGGTGCATCCGCGCCGGCACTGGAACCGCGGCGGCGCGGTCGCGGCTGGAGCGGCGATCGGCTTCATCGCGGGGGCCGCTGCCGCCTCCTGGGCCGGGCCGCCGCCGCGTTCGGGCTATTGCTGGTACTATACCAACCGGGCCCGCACCCATGGCTTCTGGGACTGGTGCCCGCGCTGAGCGAAGGCTCTATCCGACTTGCCGAAACGATGGACGCCCGGCCGAGAGGCCGGGCGTCTTGCTTGGGCGGGCTGCGGGCTTGCGCCGCCGGTGATTGACTTGCCCCGGGCCGCCCCTACCGTGATTTGAGAGAGATGCGGTCGGGGGAATGATGCGTTTGCGTGCGGTTGCGTTGGTGCTCGTCGGGGCGCTTTCTCCCGGGCTGGCCCAGGCGCAGCAGGATTCGTATTTCCGCGCCGCGCAGGAAGCCTTCCTTGGCCTGAAGCCGGATACCCGCCTGTGGTTCCAGCTGGTGCTGACCAGCGCCGGGCATTGGCCGGCCGTGCCCAATATCGGCTATTCGCGCCGGCTCTTCGAGGCGACCAGGCAGTTCCAGCGTTCGCGCGGCGAAGCGCCGACCGGAATCCTGACGAAGCCCCAGGTCGAGCGCATCCTGGCGGCTGGCACCGAGGTCATGAATGGCTGGCGGCTGCGCTGGGTGCCGCATCCGACGCGCGGCCGGCAGCTCTGGGTGCCGATGGGGCTCAATCTGGAGGCGAAGAAGACCGATGCCGGCGTCGAGATGCGCGAGCCCGGCAACCGTTTCCGCCTCAAGTTCAACTACTACGCCGCGATCGATGTCGGCAGCGCCTATGCGGTGACGCTGCAGGAAATGGCGGGCAGCGGCGACAGGATCAACTTCAAGACCCTGAAGCCCGATTTCTTCGTCATCACCGGCAATCAGGGGCGCTACAGCCGCTATGTCCGCTACCACGCCGATGGCAGTGGCATCCTCGGCTTCGACATGTCGTGGTCGGATGACGACGCGCCGGTCTATGGCAACCGGCTGGTGACGGTGATCTCCGGCTCGCTCTGGGCGACCATGACGGGCGCGCCGTTTCCGGAGGCCAAGCGCGTGCGTTTCCCCTGGGAGGGCGGCGATGCCGAGGTCGCCAATGCGCCGCGGACGCCGCCGCCCGCTCCCCCGACGACGACGCCGGCGGCTGCGCCGAAAGAAGCGCCGAAGCCGAAATCATCCTCGGGTTCCGGATTCTTCGTCTCGAAGGCCGGGCATCTGCTGACCAACGCCCATGTCGTCCAGGATTGCGCGACAATCACGGTGCGACCGGACGGGGCGGTCGGCGTGCCGGCGCAGGTGCTCGCCCGGGACGCGATCAACGATCTTGCGGTGCTGAAGATCGCCGGCCCGGCCGAGCGAACGCTGCCGATCCGCCCGAGCGTGCGGCTGGGCGAGGGCATCGCGGCCTTCGGCTTCCCGCACAGCGATCTCCTGGCGACGGCTGGCAATTTCACCCTCGGCAACGTCACCGCTCTGGCCGGACTGAAGGACGACAGCCGTTACCTGCAGGTTTCGGCCCCGGTCCAGCCCGGCAATTCCGGCGGGCCGCTGCTCGACGGCGCCGGCAATGTCGTCGGTGTGGTCTCGGCCAAGCTCGACGCGATCAAGATGGCGTCCGAACGTGGCGACCTGCCGCAGAACATCAACTTCGCGGTCAAGGCCTCGCTCGCCGGCAGCTTCCTCGACGCAAATCAGATCGCCTACGAAACCGGCGCGCCCGGCGAAAAGCTCGATCCGGCCGACCTCGCCGAACGAGCCAAGAAGGCAAGCGCGTTCATCACCTGCCGTTGAGGCGCGGGGCGCGCGCCGGGTGGAACGCGCTTCGGTGACTTTGCCTGTGCTGCTGGGGCGCGCCGCTATTGGCAATGGGTGCGATGATGTACGCACGCTTTTCGACGCCGGCGCGGTTTGGTCGGCACTCGATCTCGTCGAATTCTTGCGCGAGCCCGCGTAGACTTCGATCGTTTCACTCTGGGGAGGGCAAAGCACTGGCCGAGGAGCTCTGCCCGTTAGGCGCAGCGGCAGCCTGATCTGATCGATGATCGAAATCGTTAATCATAGTTTTCCGACGGGTCAGATCCGATGACCGTTCCGGAATGGACAACCACAACGACTCAATATCTAGTCAGGTCTCTTCATCGACTTATGTTTGTTTGCCGGAGATCCTCATGGCACGCGACGTTCGCCGAGCTGTCAAGAATGCCGTTCGGCTCTCGAGTTCCCGCATGGCAGTGCTTGCCATGACGGCGGACACCGCGGGCCGGTGCGAAGACAGTAAGCTTGGACGTCGGCCTGAGCCTCGTTTCGCCGGAGCGGCCGCCTCCGCGGCTTTGACTGTATCGACGATCGTCCTGGCCGGGTTCCTTGCCCGGAGCCCCGCTTTCGCCCAGCAAGTGCTCGCCAACGGGGTGACCGTGACGGCCAGCGGAACGGTCGATACCGGCACGACCGGCGGGGACCCGGGGATCGGGCTGCGCGCCATCAATGGCGGCGTCATCCAGAGCTTCAGCCCGCTCACCGTGATTACCGGCGGCGCAAATGCGATTGGGGCGCAGGCCCTGAGCGGATCGCGGATCGACATCTTCGGCGGCTCGTCAATTCGGACCTCCGGCGTCAACGCGGATGGTCTCGTCGCCTCAGGTATCGGGTCGACCGTCACCGCGACTGACACGACGGTCACCCTGTTGACCAGCGGCTACGCGGCGATCGCGGGCAGCGGCGGCTTCATCTCGACATCCGGCGTGTCGTTCGTTTCGCCGAGCTCGGGCGTTACCGCGCTTGGGAATGGCACCGTGACGATGATCAACGGCAGCGTCACCAATTCGGGCGTCAACAGCGGTGCGGTCGTCGCCAGCGGGGCGGCCGCGACGATCACCGCCACCGGCACCGCCATCTCTGGCACGGCCGCCGGCACGCGCGGTGTCTTGGCTGTCAATGGCGGCCGGGTCACGCTGTCGAGCGCCTCGGTCACCAGCACAGGCGGCGGAACCGCGGTGCAGGCGTTCAGCGTCGGCCAGGTCACGTTGAACAACAGCACCGTCACGGCCGATAACGGCAACGCGCTGCATGCGACGGCGGGGCCGAACGTCCTGATCGCCGCCAACGGCACCAGCATCACGACGACCGGCGCAGGGGCGCATGGCGCCCTGGTGCAGTCGGGCGCCGCGGTGGACATTGCCGCCGGCTCGACCATCACGACCAATGGCGCGGGCTCTCACGCGGTTCTGATCAGCAATGCCAGCCTGACCATCAGCGACAGCACTCTGGCCGCGCTCGGAGCCGGCTCGGACGCTCTGCGCTCCAGCGCCGGGACGATCAATGTTCCCATCGCGCGCAGCACTTTGAGAGCAGCGCAGGGCGCGGCCATCGCGGCGCTCGGCGGAACCTTGAACGCGACCCTGACCGGATCTTCGGTGGTGGGCGGCCCCCTGGCCTTGCAGGCGCTCAACAATTCCACTCTCAACCTCTCGGCCGACGCCTCCACGCTCACCGGTACGGCAGCGACGGCTGCCGGCAGCACCTCCAATGTGACGCTGCAGAACGGCTCGACCTGGAATGTGACGGGGAACTCCACGCTCACCAATCTGACGAATGGATCGGGAAGCCTGATCCAGTTCGGCGCGCCGGATGGCGGGGTCTTCAAGACGGTGACGACCGTGAACTACGTCGGTGGGGGTGGTTCCGTGGGGCTCAATACGTTCCTCGGCGCTGACGGCTCCCCTTCCGACCTGCTGGTGGTCAATGGTGGGACGGCGAGCGGCGCCTCGTCCCTGCGCGTCGCCAATACGACGGGTCCCGGCGAGCTGACCGTCGCCAACGGCATTCTCGTGGTCCAGGCTCTGAACAACGGCACCACCAGTTCGGGGGCCTTCTCGCTTGCCGGGCCGGTCGTCGCCGGCCCCTACGAGTATTCGCTCTACCGCGGCAGCGTCGACGGTACGGGACCCGACAACTGGTATCTGCGCTCCAGCGTGCCGACGCCGCCGCCGGATCCGCCCATACCACCTACGCCACCCACACCGACACCGCCTGAGCCGACCCCGCCGACACCGACGCCGCCCGAGCCGCAGCCGCCTTCTCCGGAGCCGACGCCGCAGCCGCCTCGGGTTCAGGTTCCCGACTATCGCCGCGAGGTTTCGCTCTATTCCGCGCTTCCGGCGATGGGGCTGATCTACGGGCGCACGATCATCGACAGCCTGCATGAGCGCGTCGGCGAGCTTCAGCCGCTCGAGGCCGTGCCGGTCACGGAAGAGCGGACGATCTGGTGCAACAGCCCGGAGAACAACTTCCGCTGCACCACCGTCCTGCGCCTGCCGGCCAGTGCTGTGGATGTCAGCCGCTCCTATGCCTCGGCAGGCTGGGGGCGGATCATCGGGCGGCATGGCAATCAGGATGGTGGACCGGGCGGCATTTTCCGCAACGGCCCGAACTTCGACTACGACATCGGCGCGCTGCAGGCCGGCCTCGATCTCTACCGAGGCGTCAATGCCGACGGCAGCCGCGACCATGCCGGCATCTATGGGGTGATCGGCCGCATCCAGGGCGATGTCCGGCATTTCAATGGTATCAAGGCCGGGACGAATACGATCGACGGCTACTCGCTCGGTGCCTACTGGACGCATTTCGGAGCCGCGGGTTGGTATCTCGACGGCGTCGTCCAGGGCACCTGGTTCGATGCGCAGGCGGATTCCAAGCGCCTGATCAAGCTCGACCGCGACGGCTTCGGCTTCGCGGCCTCGCTGGAGGCAGGCTATCCGATCGTGCTCGGCAATGGCTGGACCGTCGAGCCGCAGGCGCAGTTGATCTACCAGACGCTGGTCAACGGCTCGGGCCATGACGGGGCGGCGCTGGTGCGCTTCTCGGATGTCGACTCGCTCGCCGGGCGGGTCGGTGCGCGCGTAGCGAAGAGCTGGGCGCTGGACGACGGCGCAAAGCCTCGCCTGCTGACGACATGGGTGAAGGCCAGCCTTTGGAACGAGTTTCTGGGCAATCCGAAGACCTCGTTCTCGTCGGCCACGGGGCCGATCGGGTTCCGCTCGGATCTCGGCGGCACTTGGGCCGAGGTGAAGGCGGGTGTCGACGCGCAGCTCACGCGCAACACCGCGATCTACGCGTCGGCGGGCTACTCCGTCGGGACCGATGGTCGCTCGCACGCCTATGACGGTCGCCTCGGCGTCAAGGTCTCATGGTAGGCGGGGCGGAGCCAGCGTGCGGGAGGCGCGATGAAGTCGGCCTTCCACCTCCGGCGCTGGCCGCTCTCAATGCCGCGCTGCTTCCGCCCCCTGCATCTCCACCTCGAACGCCACCAGCTGCCGGAACAGCGGCATCGCCCTGAAGTCCTCGTCGAAGCCCCGGCCGGCCTGCGCCTCCCGCTTCCGGCTTTCCAAGAGCCCCAGCCATGTCAGGGGGCGCAGGACCCGCGACACCATGGCGAACTCCGGCAGGTCATCGGCGGGAACCTCGAGCAAGGTCTCCATGACCGTGCAGGCTTGCATCAATGTCCCGGCGCTCGACCAGTCATGCGCGGTCACCGAGAGGCTCCAGAGGATCACGCCCATATGGTGCTGCGGCCAGAACTCGATCGGGTTCCGGTCGAAGTCCTGCAGGTTCATCTTCCAGAACACCGCCTCGAACAGCGCAGCCAACAGGGTAGGGGCCGCTTCAGGAGCAAGCATGGCCTTGGCCGCCTTGCTCGCCTTCAGTACGCCTGAGCGCTTCCGCAGCAGCCCCGCGGCCTGCAAGGCGATCCTCGTGAAGAGAACGCCATAGGCATCGTGCTCGTTGATGACCTTGTTCATCGCGAGCGTGGTGGCCTTGTCGTATCCCGGCCATTCCGTCTGGTCGAAGACATGCCTGACATCGACGCGCTTCAGGGCTCCGGCAGGCGTCAGGACGAGCCCGCCCTTCTCCGCGGCAAGCGCCAGCAGGAGGCGGGCGGCCCGGACCATGGGGGCCTGAAGGGCAGTTTCTGCTGGGACGTCGCAGGGCGTGAGGCGAAGCGCCTGCGGTACCTTGCCGGGCGGCTCCAGGAGCGCCTTGAGGGAGGCTGGCTCAAGATGAGCCCAGGCGGGAGGAATAGCGGTCACGCCGGAAGCCTAGGCGGGCGAGAGCAAAGGCTCAACAGCCGGGCCGCGGAAGTTTGAAAAAGCGTGTGCGAGAGAAACGCAAGGCGACCGCGCCCGGACAGGCCGGCTACAGCATGCCCGCAAACGAAAAGGGCGGCTCCGAAGAGCCGCCCTTCCCCGATTTTGGTTTTTCGATTCCTGCCAGAGGCTTGCGGCTCCTGGCTGAGAAATCGGATCAGCGCGAGTAGAACTCGATGACCAGGTTCGGTTCCATCTGCACCGCATAGGGCACGTCCGACAGGGTCGGGGTGCGGGTGAAGGTGGCGGTCGACTTGTTGTGGTCGGCGTCGATGTAGTCAGGCACGTCGCGCTCGGCGAGGGCGGCCGACTCGATGACGATGGCGAGCTGGCGCGAGCTCTCCTTGATCGCGATCACGTCGCCCGGCTTGACCTGGTAGGACGCGATGTTGACGCGCTTGCCGTTCACGGTGATGTGGCCGTGGTTGACGAACTGGCGGGCGGCGAAGACGGTCGGCACGAACTTGGCGCGGTAGATCACCGCGTCGAGACGGCGCTCGAGCAGGCCGACCAGGTTCTCGCCCGAATCGCCCTTCAAGCGGATCGCCTCGGCGTAGTAGCGGCGGAACTGCTTCTCGGAGATCGAGCCGTAATAGCCCTTGAGCTTCTGCTTGGCGCGCAGCTGCGTGCCGAAGTCGGAAGGCTTGCCCTTGCGGCGCTGGCCGTGCTGGCCGGGGCCGTACTCACGGCGGTTGACCGGGGACTTCGGACGGCCCCAGATGTTCTGACCGAGGCGGCGGTCAATCTTGTACTTCGCCTCATGGCGCTTCGACATATCGCGTGTCCTCTTGGTTCGCGAGTTGAGGACCGCGCCCTCCTTCTCCCCGTTGCCGGGGCGACAGATCCGGCTCGAGAAGACGAGCGGATCACGGGTGCGGAAAAAGCCACGCGGCCCCGTGAGGAGCCGCGCGACGCCGGTGCCTATGCGGGAATTGGCGCGAGGAGTCAATGCGCCGGCGCGATATCGGGCGTGGCAGCAGCCAACGGTGCGCCTCTTGCCGCCCGTATCAGGCCGGCATCGCCTCGATTTCAACCTGGGCGAGACCGAAGCCGGCGAGCGCGATCCTGGCCGGGCCGCTCAGCCGTGTGCCTGCGGTGAAGACGGCGCGCGCCTCGCCGGCATCGGGCCGCTCGCGGGCCGGGCCGAGCAGCGCCGCGACGCGCCGTGCGATCGCTGGAGCGGGGTCGATCCAGTCGACCGACCAGGGCGCGAGCCGCCGCAGCCGCGCCAGCAGCAGGGGATAATGGGTGCAGGCGAGCGTCACCACATCGGTGCGCCGCCCCTCACGCTCGACGAAACAGGGCGCGATCTCGGCGAGGACCGCGCCATCGTCGATCGCCTCGCCCTTCAGTGCCGCTTCGGCGAGCCCGGCGAGCCCGGTGGCGCCGACCAGCGTCACCTCGCAGCCGCCGGCATAGCTCTCGATCAGGCCGCGGGTGTAGTCGCGCGCCACGGTGCCCGGCGTCGCCAGCACCGAGACGAGGCCGCTTCTGGTCCGCTCGGCCGCAGGCTTCACCGCCGGGACCGTGCCGACGAAGGGAATCGGGAAGCGGGCGCGCAGCGCCGGCAGCACCAGCGTCGAGGCGGTGTTGCAGGCGATCACGACGAGATCGGGATGGAAGCGCGCGACCAGCCGCTCCATTACCGCGAGCACGCGCTCGACCAGGGCGGCCTCGCTCAGCCGGCCATAGGGAAAGGCGGCGTCGTCGGCGACGTAGACGATGTCGGCATCGGGCCGGCAGCGGACGACCTCGCTCAACACGGTGAGGCCGCCGAGGCCGGAATCGAAGAGAAGCAGGGTCGGCCGGCGCTCCGGCATCACCGCGGTGCGATGGCTGGTTCCGGCGAGAAGGTCGACTTGCATAGGGAGTGTACCAGGAGGGGCCGGCAAACCTCGATTGGGCGCCGCGGCTCTTAAGAGAGGGTGAACGAGGCGCGAGGAGGGCGGGGATAATTTAGTTGACTCTGTCCATTAATTGGCTTCTCTCGCAACAGGGAGAAGCGCCATGCCAGCCATCGATCCTCCGGCCGTCGCCGCCATTCGCCGCTTCAACCGCTTCCACACCCGCTGGGTCGGGGCGCTGGGCGGGGATCTGCACGGTTCGGGCTTTGGCCTGACCGAGGCGCGGGTGCTTTATGAACTGGCGCAGCGCGACGGCTGGCGCGCCGGCGAGCTGGCGCGCGAGCTCGGTCTCGACCCGGCCTATCTCTCGCGGCTGCTCAAGCGCTTCGCCGGATTCGGCTGGCTGGAGCGGGGCAGGGCGCAGGGCGACGGCCGCGCCTTCGAGCTGAAGCTGACCGCGGCCGGCCATGCCGCCTTCGCGCCGCTGAACGAGGCCTCGCGCAAGCAGGTCGCCGCGATCCTGACCCGGCTCGGCGAGAGCGAACGCTCCGCGCTGGTCACGGCGCTCGATCGGGCGCAGGGCTTGCTCTCGGGCGTTCCGACGGTGCGGCCCGTACCGCTGATCCGCGCGCATCGGCCGGGCGATATCGGCTGGGTGATCTCCGCCCATGGCAGGCTCTATGCGGAAGAATATGGCTGGGACATCAGCTTCGAGGCGCTGGTCGCCGAGATCGCCGCGAAATTCCTGCACGAGTTCAAGCCGGGCAAGGAACGCTGCTTCATCGCCGAGCTGGAGGGGGAGCCGGCCGGCTCGGCCTTCGTCGTGCAGGAGAGCGAGGAGGTCGCCAAGCTCAGGCTGGTGCTGGTCGAGAAGCGGGCCCAGGGTTTTGGCCTCGGCAAGAAGCTGGTGCGGGAGGCGGTCGGCTTCGCGCGCGCTGCCGGTTACCGCCGGATGGTGCTCTGGACCAACGACATCCTGCGTGCGGCACGGGCGATCTATGTCGCCGAGGGCTTTCGGTTGGTGGCCGAGGAGAAGCACCGCTCCTTCGGGCAGGATCTGGTCGGACAGAACTGGGAGCTCGACCTCTAGCTCTTTGTCTTATCGCATTTTCTTCACGCGAACCGGTGCCCGCTTCGCTTGAAGATGCTCAAGCTGCCGCCAGCCGCGCTCAGGCCTTGAGGCGCGCGACGGCCGCCGCCGCCATGCGGCCGGCCAGGGTCGCGCCGCCGGCCGTCATCGCGCCGCCGCCGGCGGTCGCTTCGCCGGCGAGCCAGAGGCGTCCGCCGATCGGCTCGGCCAGCACGTCGCGGGCGCCGGCATGGCCGGGCAGGCAGACCGAATAGGAGCCGCGCGCGAACGGGTCGGTCCACCAGGCCGGGAAGGAGACCGGGCCGGCGGCCTTGCGGAATTCGCCCCCGATCATGGTCGCGAGCAGGTCGACTATATGGGCGCGGGCTGCCTCGGGGCCGGATTGCGAGAGCTCGCGGGCATAGTCGCCGCCGCAGAAGCCGACGACGAGGTCCTGATCGCCGGGGAAGAGGTCGAAATTCATCAGCCGGCCATTGGCGCCGGCCTCGAAATAGCTGGTGCCGGGCGCGATGCCGAAGCGGTTGCCTTCGACCTTGAGCGCGATCTTGGTCAGCGCGCCCATGCCGATGCCGGCGAGCGCGCCCTGCGTGCGGGCGGGCAACGCCGGGGTGAAGCGGATCGCGCCGGCCTTGAGCACGCCGACCGGCACGGTGACGATGCAGGCGCGGGCGTTGAGCGTGCCGGAAGCCGTGGTGATCGCGACGCCGGGGCCGTCCCAGCGGATCGCGGTGACCGTCTGGTTCAGCCGGATGTCGAGACCGGCGCCGTAGCGCGCCACCAGATTGCCGTAGCCGCTGGGCACGACATAGTCCTCGCCGGCCCAGAGCCGCTGATAGTCGCGCGCCGAGATCCGCGCGGCCTCCTCGCCGATCGAGAGCAGCAGGCCGGAGGAGGCGATCGGGGCAAGGTCGGGCCCGAGATCGCCGAGCAGCTCGGCGATCGACATGTCGCGGGCCTTGAGGTCGGCGGTTTCGAGCCGCCGGTCGATCTGGCCGAAGGCGCCGCGCCGGCGCTGGCGGTCGCCCTGCGACATCGGCTGGCCGTTCTGGAAGAGCTGGAAGCCGCCGCCCCAGCTTTCGTTCGGCGTGGGAATGCCGAGTTCCTGGGCGATGGTGGTCCAGGGGTTGCGTTCGGCCCAATGGATGAACATTGCGCCGGCATCGTAGGACGGCCCGAGCGAGGAATCGGTGAAGGTGCGCCCGCCCAGGCGATCACGACCCTCGAGCACGATCACCGCGCGGCCCGCCGCCTGCAACTGCCGCGCAGCAGCGATGCCGGCAGCGCCGGCGCCGATCACCACGACGTCGTGGTCGCTGGCCTGCGCCCGGCCGGAACTCGCTGAAGCCGCGGCCAGGGCCGCCGAACCCATCAGCAATTTCCGGCGGTCGATCATGGCCTGAGCGTCCCTCCGCATCTTGCACTGCATCATGCCAGCCGGCCTTCCCACCACAAAGCCATAAACCGGCGCGCGGCGCGGCGAGGCGATCACGAGATGGGGAGGCAGGAGAGGCTGGTCAATCGGGCCTCGTAAGGCCGGGAGCTTTGGTGACGGACCCAGGCGCCCCGCGAGCGCCTGCGCACGAGGCCGCAGCGTGCGGGCGCATGAAGCGGATTGGCTAGATTAGAATTAGAGTAAATATCTAAGTCGTTCCAGTATTGGGAATCGTTTGACAGTCAAAGATCATTTTAATAATCGCTGATGCCGAAATTAAGGCGATGTCCTTAGTTTAAAACGATTACAAAATGCCGAATGACTTCGTTGTGAAGCTTGCCGGCAAGTACGGGATCAGGGCGATGGGCGATTATTCCGGCAGGCTGCGATATGGCGTTGCGCTTGGGACTTTGATGCTGGCGATGGCGGCTCCGGCCGTCGCGCAGCAGCGGCCGGCGCAGGGCACGAGCGGCGATCAGCCGGTGACGCTTGATGCGATCGTCGTGCAGGGCGACGCCGCGGTCGCCGCGCCGCTGCTCCAGGGGCCGACGACGACGACCACCACCCGCGCCGAGCTCGACCGGCAGCAGATCCAGAGCATCACCGATCTGTCGAACCGCGTCGAAGCCGGCATCAGCTTCAACCGGGCCAATGGCAGCGTGAACATTCGCGGCCTCGACGGGGCGCGCGTGCTGACGACGGTGGACGGCATCCGCCAGACCTTCGTGACCGACAATCGCCTGAGCCTGGGCACCACGACCGCGTTCGACTTCGACGCGCTTTCGACGCTCGACCTGCTGCGCGGCAATAGCGGTGGCGCGACGCTCGGCGGCGGCGTGCTGGGCGGTGCGCTGGCGGTGCGCACGCTCGATCCGAAGGATCTGATCAAGCCCGGCCAGAATTTCGGTGTCCTCGCCAAGACCGGCTATGACAGCACGGACCGGGCCTGGTTCGGCAGCAGCGCGGTCGCCGGCCGCTACCAGAACACCTACGTCCTGTTGCAGGGCAGCTTCCGCGAC
Organism: Allobosea rubneri; assembly: GCF_032464875.1. NCBI lineage: Bacteria > Pseudomonadati > Pseudomonadota > Alphaproteobacteria > Hyphomicrobiales > Alloboseaceae > Allobosea > Allobosea rubneri. The sequence goes on along the minus strand of NZ_JAWDID010000004.1, from coordinate 119,052 downwards.
GGCCACGAGACCAACAACAACGGTGACATCAAGACGATCGGCGTGACGCGGACCGCGCCGAATCCGACCGATTTCACGCAGGTCGGCTTCCTCGGCAAGATCCACCACTATGTCGACGACGTGCACCGCTTCGGCATCACGGGCGAGTACTTCCGCCGCGAGGACCGGGTCAACCAGCTGACCGGCACCGGCGTTTCGCTGACCGGCAACATCCGCCCCTGGAACAACACGACGGGCGACGACGTCGAGCGCAAGCGCATCTCGCTGACCTATGACTACAAGCAGCCTGGCGGCTTCTTCGACGAGGCCTCGGCGAATCTCTACTGGCAGAACACGACGCGCAACGGCCTGACGCGGACCTATCGCTACACCAGCGTCGTCGGTCCCTTCGCCCGCGACAACGAGATCGACGAGGAGGCGTTCGGCTTCAACGGCTACGTCATAAAGCGCTTCCAGACCGGCGCGCTGACCCATGGGGTCACGCTCGGAACCGAGCTGCGCATGACGACCATGGATCAGTACTCCAAGGGGCTGGACAGTTGCCGGCTGCCCTATACCGGGCTCTACGCCGCCTGCGGCAACCTGCATACCAACCAGGCCGACACGCCCAAGGTCGACGGGCGCATGGCCGGCTTCTACCTGCATGACGAGATCGGCATGCTCGACAACCGCTTGCGGGTGACGCCGGGCGTGCGCTTCGACTGGTATGAGGAGAAGCCGCAGTACACCGCCTCGTACTTCAGCGGCGGTTCGCGGCCGACGACACTGCCGAACGACTCGACCGATTCCGCCTGGTCGCCGCGCGTCCGTGTCGAGTACGACATTCTGAAGAATACGCCCTGGTTCAAGGACGTGACCGTCTTCGCGCAGTGGTCGAAGGGCTTCCGCGCTCCGACCGTCGGCGAGCTCTATGCCCGCTTCGGTGCGGTCGGAACCTATCTGCGGACCGGCAACCCGGATCTGCGGCCCGAGACCAGCAACGGCATCGATGTCGGCCTCAAGTTCGGCGACAAGGCCTTCGGCGGCTCGCTGACCTATTTCCACACCAACTATCGCAACTTCATCGACGTCGTGCAGACCGTTCCGGCCGGTGCCAGCGCGCTCTATCCGTTCGGCGTCACTTCCTACCGGAACATCGCTCGCGCCGAGATCCAGGGCTTCGAGGCGAACGGGCAGTACGCCTTCGCACCGAACTGGCTGGTGCGCGGCTCGTTCTCCTATATCCGCGGGGTCAACAAGGACGCCGACACCTTCCTGAATTCGATCCCGCCGGTGCAGGGCATCGTTGCCGTCGCCTACGGCACCGACGTCTGGGGTGCCGAGGTCTCGACCAAGCTCGCCGGCCCGCGCGACGACGTCGAGCGCGGCGCCAACGCCGGCTTCAAGGCTCCGGGCTATGCGGTGTTCAACGCCAGCGCCTGGTGGCGCCCGACCACGCTCTACGACATCGAGCTGCAGGTCGGCGTCTACAACATCTTCGACCGCCGGTATTTCGACGCGGTTTCGATCCCGACGGGTGCGCTGGTGCAGGCGCGCGACTACTACGCCGAGCCGGGCCGAACCGTGAAGGCGACGCTGAAGTACCAGTTTTGAGCGAAGGCGCTTCTTGAACAGAAGGAGGCCGGCGTCCTGGACGCCGGCCTCTTTGCGTTTGCGGACCTGTCCTAGCCGCGCAGCGGCTTCAGCGCTCCGGCCCATTTCGCGAGCTCGCCGAGCAGGGCGTCGGCACTCTTGCGGTGCAGGTCGTTGGCGGCGAAGACCCCGTCCTTGATCGACTGGCCGACCATCGGAACGGTGACGGCTTCCATGATCGGCATCATCTTCAGGGTGGTGACGATCTGCTTGGTCAGCTGGACGGCGCGCAGTCCGCCGGAAACGCCGCCATAGCTGACGAAGGCGCAGGGCTTGTAGGTCCACTCGCCATAGACATAGTTCAGCGCATTAACGAGGGCTGGCGTCGGGCCGAAATTGTATTCCGGCGTGACGAAGACATAGGCGTCCGCAGCCTCGACGCTGGTGCTCCAGCGCCTGGTGTGCTCGTGGATGTAGTCGCGCATGACAGGGTGCTTCGGCTCGTCATAGACGGGCAGCGCGAAGTCTGCGAGGTCGACGAGATGGGCATCGAAGCCGGGATCAGCCTGCGCGACCCCGTGAAACCAGTTCGCGACCGCCGGGCCGACGCGGCCGGGGCGGGTGCTGGCGATGATGGTGTGAAGCCGAAGCGTCATGCGGTTCTCCTGGGGGATGGTTTGCGTGAAAGGGCCGGGCCGGCAGCCCGCCGCAGCGGATGGTGGCCGGCCGCCTGCGACAGGGACGGTGCGGGCGAACTCCGGGAGCGATTTTGATTGCGCTTTCACGCATCGCGCAAGCCCGGCGTCCAGCCTCGCCGAAATGAGGCGGCTAGCGGGCCAGCGAGCTGTCCCAGACGTGAAGCAGCAGGGTCTTGAGCTGCCCGAAACGATCGGAGCCGAGTTCGGCGCTCCATTCGCGCTCGATGTCGCGTAGGACTTCGATCATTTTCGAGAACGCGGCCTGTCCGCGTTCGGTCAAGCGGATCACGCGAGCACCGCTCTCGCCGGGCATATCGGACCGGGCGATGTAGCCGAAGGCCTCAAGGCTCCGGAGCAACTGGTTCATCGCTTGCTTGCTCATGCCTGCGCGCTCGGCGAGCGTGCCTGGGCGAACTCCGTCGGGGCCGGGAAACTGCAGCACTGCCATATGCGGCAGTCGCAGTTCATGAAAGCCGCCGGCATTGAGTTCCTTGATCAGCCGGCGCTGGATCGCCTGGGCCGGAACGCGCAGCAGGGCGCCGATCAACATGTCCTCGGTCTTCATAGGCAGGCCTTCGGCGACAGGATGTTGACTTTTGGTAAATGAAGTTTACCAATCCAGGGGTAAATCTAGTTTACGGATGGAGCTTGCACAATGCCACAGCGTGCCATCGACACTCGCGTCAATCCTTCCGACGAAATCATCGCCACCAAGGGGCTCACCGTTCGCTTCCTGCTAACCGGGGACGACTCGAAAGGCAGCATCGCGGCCTTCGAGCTCATGGTCCCGGCTGCGCAGCGACTGCCAGCGCCGGCGCACAGCCACGACCATTATGAGGAGACCATCTACGGCATCGACGGGGTGTTGACCTGGATGGTCGACGGAAAGCAGATCGATGTCGGGCCGGGGCAGGCGCTGTGCATTCCGCGAGGCGCCGTTCATCGCTTCGACAACTATGGTGGCGAGGACGCGAAAATGCTCTGCGTCATCACGCCGGCCGCCATCGGCCCTGCGTATTTCCGCGAAGTTTTCGGGGTGGTCGACGCCGCGGCGGGTGGCCCACCGGACCGAGCTAGGCTGGCGGAGATCATGCGCCGCCATGGTCTGACGCCCGCAGTACCTCCGACATAGTCTGCCGCACTGGCGAGAAGGGCTCGGCTTCAGCTCTCCAGCCCGGCTGGGCCTCCATGGCAATGGCCAGCCGCAGCCTTATGCCTTGTCCGGACGGGCCGCCATTGCCCGGAGCCTTTACGCCGCCGGCTCTTCCGGCCGTCGCCGGCGCGGGCCCTCGGTGAGAGACTTGAAGACGCCGCGCAGCGTGCGGGCCTCCTGCTCGGTCATTGCCAGGCGGTGCAGGATGTCGCGCAGATTGGCGCTCATGATCGCCTTCTTGCCCGGCGGGAAGAAGCCGCATTGGTCGAGCTCGGCTTCGACATAGTCGAACATCGAGAGCACGGTCGCGCGCGTCGCCGGCGGGGAGGGGTTGTTCTCGCGGAAGACCGGCTCGCCGCCCGATGTCTTGAGCCACTCATAGCCGCAAAGCAGCACCGCCTGGGCGAGGTTGAGCGAGGCGAAGGCCGGGTTGACCGGGAAGGTCAGGATCGCGTCGGCGAAGCTGATCTCCTCATTGGTCAGGCCGATGCGCTCGCGCCCGAACAGGATGCCGACGCGCTCGCCGCCGCCGATCCGCTCGCCAAGGCCGGGCATCGCCTCGGCCGGGGTGAAGACCCGCTTCATCTGGCCGCGCTCGCGCGCCGTCGTCGCCAGCACATGGTTGAGATCGGCGATGGCCGAGGCGGTGTCCGGATAGAGCCTGGCATTGTCGAGGATATGGGTCGCGCCCGAGGCGGCCGAGGTCGCGCCCTTCTTCAGCCCGCCGCCGGTCGGCCAGCCGTCGCGCGGCGCGACAAGGCGCATCTCGGAGAGGCCGAAATTCGCCATGGCGCGGGCGCACATGCCGATGTTCTCGGCGAGCTGGGGCTCAACCAGGATGACGATGGGAGCCTGCCCCGTGACGGGGGGGCGGGTGCGGTCGGTACCGGAGCCGGTCATGCGCGGAGTTTCCTGAAGCGGGCGCAGCTTTGCGCCTGCCGCCTGCGCGGCGTCAACCGGCCAGGGGGCATCGGGGCGCCGGAAAATGCCGGCGTTTCCCCTGTTTTCTGCGCGCGGTCGATACCAGGCGACTCAGCCGGCGGCCTGCTCCACCGCCCGCATCACCCGCAGCATGTTGCCGGAGGCGAGCTTGGCGAGGTTCGCTTCCGACCAGCCGCGGCGCAGCAGTTCGGCGATCACGTTCGGGAAGGTCGAGACGTCCTCGAGCCCTTCGGGCACGGCGCCGCCGAAGAAGTCCGAGCCGATGCCGACATGGTCATGGCCGATGCGCTGCGCGAGATAGTCGAGATGGTCGCAATACTCGGCGAGCGTCGCCTTGGGCCGCGGACCGGACTTCCTGACGATCTCGGCCTCGGCCGCCTTGTAGTCGAGCCCGTCCGGCGTCTTGCCGTACTGGTCCTTGGCCGGCCGGTGCCAGTCGCGCGAGGCCTGGCTGATGAAGTCGGGCACGAAGGTTGCCATCACCACGCCGCCATTGCCGGCGACGCGATCGAGCACGTCGTCGGGCACGTTGCGCGGGTGGTCGCAGAGCGAGAAGGCGTTGGAGTGCGACCAGACCACCGGCGCGGTGGTGACGTCGAGCACGTCATGCATCGCCTTGGGCGCGACATGGGCGAGGTCGACGACCATGCCGAGCCGGTTCATCCGGCCGATCACCGCCTTGCCGAAGCTGGAGAGGCCGTTGTGGCGCGGCGCGTCGGTCGCCGAATCGCACCAGTCATGGGTGCCGTTGTGGCAGAGCGTCATCAGGCGCACGCCGAGGCCGTAATAGGCGTCGAGCGCGTCGAGCTCGCCGTCGACGGCCGAGCCGTTCTCGATCGTCATGAACAGGGCGATCTTGCCCTCGGCCTTCGCGGCGGCGACGTCGTCGGCTGCGAGGCCCGGACGGAAGACGTCGGCATGGCGGGCGGTGACCTCGCGCATCAGCGCGATCTGCGCCAGCGCGAAGCCGGCCGGGTTCTTCTGGTTCGGCGGGACATAGGCCGCGAAGAACTGGCCGGCGAGTCGACCGGCGCGCATCCGGGGAATGTCGGTGTCGGTTTCGGCATGGACCCGCCCGAGATCGTAGGCGGCGACGTCGCCCTTGGCCGCGGCGTCAAGCCGCAGGACGTAGGGCATGTCGTTATGCCCGTCGATCAGGGCGACATGCTCCAGGAGCGTGAGCGCCTGCGCCTGCGCGGCGTCGGCGATGGGGGGCGAGGCGAGGGCCATGGCTTACCTTCGAAGGCAGGAATCGCGATGGCCGATGGTGGCAGGAGCTGACCCGGGGCGCGAGTGCGAAAACCGTCTGGCAGCCATCGATTTCGGGGGCTTTTCGCGCGCTATGCGTTTCCCTGCGTTTCGTATGCCCCAACCATGGTCGTATTTTGCCTCTCACGGCGCGCAATTATCTTGCGAGAGAGGCTGGAGGGGCCGCAAATTCGTCCGGTAATTGCATATGCAAAGGGGCGCAGATTGCTTTTGACAGAAATGTGGCCCGGGTGGATTGTCGGCGGCGCAGACGGTTGGTAGCTCTGCGTCGTGATCGTATCCCGCATGCGTCGACGTCATGTCGACTCCTAAGAACGGGCTGATTCGAGGGGACAGGCGTCGTCAATGGAAGTCTTCGTCCAGCAGCTCATCAATGGGCTGACCCTGGGGTCGATCTACGGCCTCATCGCCATCGGCTACACGATGGTCTTCGGCATCATCGGCATGGTGAACTTCGCCCATGGCGACGTCTTCATGCTCTCGGCCTTCATCGCGCTGATCTTCTTCATGCTGATCTCGGCCTGGCTCGGGGCCGGCCTGATCATCCTGTCGCTGTTCTTCGTGCTGATCCTCGCGATGTTCTTCACCTCGCTGTGGAACTGGACGATCGAGCGGGTGGCCTACCGGCCTCTGCGCGGCTCCTTCCGCCTCGCGCCGCTGATCTCGGCGATCGGCATGTCGATCTTCCTGATGAACTTCGTCCAGGTCGTGCAGGGGCCGCGCAACAAGCCGACGCCGCCCATGCTGAACAAGTCGATCCTGCTGATCGATAGCGCGACCTATCCGGTCTCGATCTCCTACAAGCAGATCATCATCATCGTCTCGACGATCGTGCTGCTCGCCGCCTTCTGGTTCATCGTGCAGAAGACCTCGCTCGGCCGGGCCCAGCGGGCCTGCGAGCAGGACCGCAAGATGGCGTCCTTGCTCGGTATCGACGTCGACCGCACGATCTCGATCACCTTCGTGATGGGCGCCGCGCTCGCCGCCGTCGCCGGCGTGATGTACCTCGTGCTCTACGGCGTGGTCTCCTTCCATGACGGCTTCGTGCCGGGCGTGAAGGCCTTCACAGCGGCGGTGCTCGGCGGCATCGGCTCGCTGCCCGGCGCAGTGCTCGGCGGGCTGTTGATCGGCCTGATCGAAGTGATGTGGTCGGCCTATTTCACCATCGACTACAAAGACGTCGCGGCCTTCTGCATCCTGGCGGTCGTCCTGGTGTTCATGCCTTCCGGCATCCTCGGCCGGCCCGAAGTCGAGAAGGTCTGACGCCATGGCCATGGACGCAACGACGCCGGCCAAGCGCCAGGCCGACATGATGGCGGCCCTGAAGGAGGCAGCCTTCGCCGGCCTGATCACGCTGGGCCTCTGCATCCCGATAATCTCCTGGGGCACGCGCCAGAACATCGAGAACCAGCTCGTCCTCGATCCGCGCTGGGACACGGTCGCCTGGGCGGTGGCGATCGTCTTCGTCGGGCGCTTCCTGATGGCGCTGCGCCAGCAGACGCGCGATCCGAACAAGCCGGCAGTCCGCCTCCTGCCGCATGGCACGATCGGCTTCTTCCAGCGTCATTCCGGGCTGTTCTCGCTGTTCGGTCTCGGCTTCCTGCTGGTCTTCCCGATCATCGCGATCACGCTCGCCGGCTGGGGCGGGGCGCTGAAATGGATCGACAATTTCGGCGTCCAGATCCTGATCTACGTGATGCTCGGCTGGGGGCTGAACATCGTCGTCGGCCTCGCCGGCCTGCTCGATCTCGGCTATGTCGCCTTCTACGCGGTCGGTGCCTATTCCTACGCGCTGCTGGCCAAGAATTTCGGCCTGTCCTTCTGGATCCTGCTGCCGCTCTCGGGGATCCTCGCCGCCTTCTGGGGGATGCTGCTCGGCTTCCCGGTCCTGCGGCTGCGCGGCGACTATCTCGCCATCGTGACGCTGGCCTTCGGCGAGATCATCCGCCTCGTCCTGGTCAACTGGACGGATTTCTCGAACGGCTATGCCGGTATCTCCGGCATTCCACGGCCGACCTTCTTCGGCATCCCGTTCACCGCTGCCGATAACGGCTTTGCCGCGGTATTCGGGCTGGAATTCACGCCGCTCTACCGGACGATCTTCCTCTATTACGTCATCCTCTGTCTGGCACTGCTCACCGCCTTCGTGAGCCTGAGGCTCCGGCGCCTGCCGGTCGGGCGGGCCTGGGAGGCGCTGCGCGAGGACGAGATCGCCTGCCGCTCGCTCGGCATCAACACCACCAACACCAAGCTGACGGCGTTCTCGCTCGGCGCGATGTTCGGGGGCTTCGCCGGCTCCTTCTTCGCGGCGCGGCAGGGCTTCATCAGCCCCGAATCCTTCGTGTTCATGGAATCGGCGATCATCCTCGCCATCGTCGTGCTCGGCGGCATGGGCTCGCTCTGGGGCTGCGCCATCGCGGCGACCGCGATGATCGGCGGTACCGAGCTTCTGCGCGAGCTCGACTTCCTGAAGCAGATCTTCGGCAATGATTTCGACCCGACCAAGTACCGCATGCTGATCTTCGGTCTCGCCATGGTGGTGATCATGATCTGGAAGCCGCGCGGGCTGATCTCGACGCGCGAACCGACCGCCTTCCTCAAGGAGAAGAAGGCGATCTCGGCCGACATGGTCCAGGAAGGGCACGGCTGATGAGCGAGGCGATCACCCTGCTCAAGGTCGAGCACCTGACGATGCGCTTCGGCGGCCTGACCGCCGTCAACGACCTCTCCTTCGAGGCGCGCACCGGCGAGATCACCGCGCTGATCGGCCCCAACGGGGCCGGCAAGACCACGGTGTTCAACTGCATCACCGGCTTCTACAAGCCGACCGAGGGGCGGATGGCGCTGATCCATCCGCTGCCCGACACCGACCAGCTGATCGCCGACACGACCCAGCGCGGCGTCTCCTCGATCAACCGGGCCTCCGTCCACCTGCTCGAGCGGATGCCGGATTTCCGCATCGCCTGGGAAGCGAAGATCGCCCGCACCTTCCAGAACATCCGCCTGTTCAGCGGCATGACGGTGCTGGAGAACCTTTTGGTCGCGCAGCACAACCCGCTGATGATCGCCTCGGGCTTCACCTTCCTCGGGGTGCTCGGCATCGGCGGCTACAAGGCGCGCGAGAAGCAGGCGGTCGAGAAGGCCAAGTTCTGGCTCGAGAAGATCAACCTGATCCACCGCGCCGACGATCCCGCTGGCGATCTGCCCTATGGCGACCAGCGCCGGCTGGAGATCGCCCGCGCCATGTGCACCGACCCGGTGCTGCTCTGCCTCGACGAGCCGGCCGCCGGCCTCAACCCGCGCGAGAGCCTCGAGCTCAACAACCTCCTGCTGTCGATCCGCGCGGATCTCGGCACGGCGCTGCTCCTGATCGAACACGACATGTCGGTGGTGATGGAAATCTCGGACCATGTCGTGGTGCTCGACTACGGCACCAAGATCGCCGACGGCACGCCGCAGGAAATCCAGGCGGACCCGAAGGTGATCGCCGCCTATCTCGGGGTCGACGACGAAGAGGTCGCGGCCGTGGAAGCGGAGGTCGGCCTATGAGCGAGGCACAGCCGTTGCTGCGCGTTCGCGGCGTCAAGACCTTCTACGGCAAGATCATCGCGCTGAAGGGCGTCGACATCGACGTCAACCAGGGCGAGATCGTCACGATGATCGGCGCCAACGGCGCCGGCAAGTCGACGCTGATGATGACGATCTTCGGCAATCCGCAGGCCCGCGAGGGCACGGTGACCTATGACGGGCGCGACATCACCAGGATGCCGAGCCACGAGATCGCCCGCCTCGGCATCGCCCAGTCGCCGGAAGGGCGGCGGATCTTCCCGCGCATGACCGTGCTGGAGAATCTGCAGATGGGCGCGTCCGTCGCGGGGCTCCAGCATTTCGAGGAAGACCTCGAGAAGATGTGCACGCTCTTCCCGCGGGTGAAGGAGCGGCTGCAGCAGCGCGGCGGCACTCTGTCCGGCGGCGAGCAGCAGATGGTGGCGATCGCGCGCGCCCTGATGGCGCGGCCGAAGCTGCTGCTGCTCGACGAGCCCTCGCTCGGCCTCGCGCCGCTGATCGTCAAGCAGATCTTCGAGGCGATCGCCGAGCTCAACCGCAGCCAGGGGCTCACCGTCTTCCTGGTCGAGCAGAACGCCTTCCATGCGCTGAAGCTCGCCCATCGCGGCTATGTCATGGTCAACGGCGTCATCACCATGAGCGGTTCCGGCAAGGAGCTCCTGGCCAATCCGCAGGTGCGCGCGGCCTATCTCGAAGGCGGGCGGCATTGAAGGCGCCGGCTTGGAGCGGCGCAGTCTGGAACGGAGTGCGATGATGCAGGGCATCCTCTACGAAGAGCCGACGATCTGGCTGTTCCTCCTCGTCACGGTGGTGATGGGGGGCTGGGCCGCCTGGATGACGGGGCGGGCGGTGGCGATCACCTGGCGGCCGTTCCTGCAACTGGTGCTCTACACGCTGGTTCTCGGCCTGGTGATCCGCTTCATCCATTTCGCCCTGTTCGAGGCGACCTTGCTGACGCTGCACTACTATCTGGTCGATACGCTGGTGCTGTTCGCATTCGGCCTCGCGGGCTGGCGCTACAACCGCACGCGGCAGATGACGACGCAGTATCGCTGGCTCTACGAGCGCACCGGCCCCTTCACCTGGAAGGCCCGGGAAAGCGCCTGAAAGGGGCAAAAACCACCACGAAAGTTCACGTCCTTGCCGCGTGACAGCATCCTGAAAAAGCGCAAGACTGCGCTTCACGGTGGCACCACGCGCCGAGACGGGCCGGCCCCTGGCCGACCCGTTCAATAGAAAGACAGGGGAGTCACGAGACATGAAGAAACTGCTCTTGGGCGGAATCGCCCTTGGCGCGGTCCTCGCCTTTTCCGGCGTTGCGAATGCGCAGATCAAGCTCGGCGTCGGCGGCCCGCTGACCGGCCCGAACGCGGCCTTCGGGGCGCAGCTGAAGAACGGCGCCGAGCAGGCGGTGGAGGACATCAACGCGGCCGGCGGCGTGCTCGGCCAGAAGATCACGATCTCGCTCGGTGACGACGTTTCCGATCCGAAGCAGGGCGTCTCGGTCGCCAACAAGTTCGTCGGCGACGGCGTGAAATGGGTGCTCGGCCACTTCAACTCCGGCGTCACCATGCCGGCGTCCGAGGTCTATGCCGAGAACGGCATCCTGATGATCAGCCCTTCGGCGACCAACCCGAAGATCACCGAGCGCGGCCTCTGGAACGTCTTCCGGACCTGCGGTCGTGACGATCAGCAGGGCGGCGTCGCGGCCGAGTACATCGCCAAGACGCTGAAGGACAAGAAGATCGCGATCGTCCATGACAAGACCACTTATGGACAGGGCCTCGCCGACGAGACCCGCAAGGGCCTGACCAAGGCGGGCGTCAAGGACGTGCTCTATGAGGGCGTCAACGCCGGCGAGAAGGACTTCTCGGCGCTGATCTCGAAGCTGAAGTCGGTCGGTGCGGACTATCTCTACTGGGGCGGCCTGCACACCGAAGGCGGCCTGATCGTCCGCCAGATGCGCGACCAGGGCCTCAAGACCGTGCTGATCTCGGGCGACGGCATCACCACCGACGAGTTCGCCACGATCGGCGGGCCGGGCGTCGAGGGCACGCTGATGACCTTCCCGCCGGACCCGCAGAAGCGTCCGGAGGCGGCTGCCGTCCTCAAGAAGTTCGAGGCCCGCAAGTTCAAGCCGGAAGCCTACACCCTGTACAGCTACGCCGCCGTGCAGATCATGGCCGAAGGTGCCAAGCGCGCGAACTCGACCGATCCCAAGAAGATCGCCGCGGCCCTGCAGGGCGGCGCGCCGGTCGACACGGTGATCGGCAAGCTCGGCTTCGACAAGAAGGGCGACATCACCCGCCCGGACTACACGATCTACACCTGGAAGAAGGGCGCTGACGGCAAGATCACCTACGTCGAGAACTGATCTCGACGGCTGATCGCCTCACGGCTTGAAGACGAGCCCGCTCCGGAGCGATCCGGGGCGGGTTTTCTTTGCCGGGTATCGGTCGCATCTCCGTATCGTCAGCTCCGAGCTCGGTGGGAGGCTCCCCGGCATCGATTCCATGGCGAGGCCGAGGCCATGCTAGACTGGGCGAGGGCCGGTCGCTGGGTCTGTCATTGAGCATGGGCGGGCTGCCTGGTGCGACGCGTCCCGGAACGCGGAACAGGACAGGAGAGCTGAACGATGCGTGTCAGATGTATCGAACTCGTCGCTGCCGCTGGCCTGCTGGCGCTGACGGCGAATGCCGGCCGGGCCCAGACAGCCGAGATGACCTTCTTCGTGACGAGCGCCGGCTCCGGCAAGGGAGCCGATCTGGGCGGGCTCGCAGGCGCCGATGCGATCTGCCAGCGTCTCGCCCAGGCGGCGGGGGCTGGCGCCCGGACCTGGCGGGCCTATCTGTCGACGCAGGCGGCGGACGGAGCAGCGGCGGTCAATGCGCGCGACCGGATCGGCGCCGGGCCATGGCGCAACGCCAAGGGCACGGTAATCGCGAGCAGCGTCGCAGAACTGCATGGCGCCGCGGCAAGCCTAACCAAGCAGACCGCCCTCACCGAGAAAGGCGAGGTCGTCAATGGCCGTGGCGATACGCCGAACCAGCACGATATCCTGACCGGCTCGCAAGCCGACGGCACGGCCTTCGGCCCGGGCGAGGATCGGACCTGTGGCAACTACACCAGGAGCGGGAGCGAGGGGGCCGTGATGCTCGGCCACCATGACCGCTCGGGGCTCGACGACACGCCACCCTCGAAATCCTGGAACATGTCGCATCTGTCGCGAGGCGGTTGCAGCCAGGACGCGCTCAGGAGCACCGGCGGGGCCGGTCTGCTCTACTGCTTCGCCGCCAATTGAGGCGCTCCGTGGCAGGCGGCTGAGAGCGGCATGCGAGCCACCTCTTGGTGGATAGAGCCCGCTCCGGAGCGATCCGGGGCGGTTTTTTTGTGCGTTGCTGCCGCGCGGCTTGATATTTACCGGTTGCATTCCTTGCTGATTGCATCACGGTAGTTGTATTGGCCAGCTAACGAGCCGGTGCGCGCGATGACGGGCAAGAAGATCATCCTGTTCTCGGATGGCACTGGCAACAGCGCTGCGGCCTTGTTCAAGACGAACGTCTTCCGGCTCTACCAGGCGGTGGATCTGGCAAAGCCCGACCAGATCGCCTTCTACGATGACGGGGTCGGGACCTCGACCTTTCGGCCGCTGGCGATGCTGGGCGGCGCCTTCGGCCTCGGCCTGAAGCGAAATGTCATCGACCTCTACCTCCAGCTCAGCCGGACCTATGACGAGGGCGACCAGATCTATCTGTTCGGCTTCAGCCGCGGTGCCTTCACCGTGCGCATCCTGGCCGGGCTCATCCTCCGGCAGGGGCTGGTGCGGAAGAACTCCGATGCGCAGATGGAGTTCGACGCCTACGAAGCCTTTCGCGACTACCGGAAACGGTTCAAGCCACGGAGCGCGTTTTTCGGCGGCATCCTGAGCATGGCACGCGCGGGCCGTGATCTGGCGTTGAGGGGGCTCGACAAGCTCCGAGGGGTGGAGCGCTTGCCCAGGCTCCCGCCCGATCATCTCAGGATCGCCTTCATGGGCGTCTGGGACACGGTCTCGGCCTATGGCTTGCCGATCGACGAACTGACGCGCGCCTGGGATGTCTTCTTCCCGCTGTCGGTTCCCGATCGCGACCTGCACGAGCATGTCGAGCGGGCCTGTCACGCGCTGGCCCTCGACGATGAGCGCAACACCTTCCATCCCGTGCTGTGGAACGAGGAAAGGGGGCAGCACCAGCGCGACCCGCAGGCGCCGTCGTCCGCCCATATCGACGAGGAGCGGATCAGCCAGGTCTGGTTCACCGGCATGCACTCCAATGTCGGCGGCGGCTACCCGCTGGACGGCCTCGCCTATATCTCGCTTGAGTGGATGATGGATCAGGTCCGCCTGAACGGACCTCTCGGTTCCGGCGGCCTGCGTTTCAAGAGAGGCGAGCTGGACAAGGTAAGGCGGCTCGCCGACCCCGATGCGCCGATCGCGGATTCCCGGCGCGGGCTCGGCGGCTCCTATCGGTACCAACCGCGCAAGCTCGCCCTGCTCGCGGACGACAGTTTCGGTGCGCGGAGTGCGAAGAGTATCGGCCGGAACTTCGTCAAGATCGACCGGATCAAGATCCATGAGAGCGTGCTCCGGCGGATCGGCAGCTGTGCGACCGGCTATGCGCCGATCGTGCTGCCGGGGTGCTACGCCGTGGTCGACCGCAAGGGGGCGATCAACGATCTGCCCGCCCCGGGACACAAGCCGATCCCGATGCCCTATCCCATGGAGGACAGCGCGCAGGCGCAATGGCGCGCCCATGACCAGGAATGGGTCTGGAACCATGTCTGGCGGCGCCGGGTCTTCTACTTCTCCAGCATCATCCTGCTGCTCGCCACCGCCGCAATGCCGGTGCTCATGCCGGCAGCGGAAACCTGCATCGGGCCGGCCTGCTTCCTGCAGCCGGCGATTGACGGGGTCGGCTCGTTCCTCCCCGGTTTCCTGCAATTCTGGCTGGCGAGCTGGCGGACGCATCCGGCGAGCTTTGCCGTGCTGCTGCTGCTCTTCGGCGCCCTGCTTCTCGTCGGCGGCGTGCTTCAGACCCGGATCGGCGATGCGATGCGACCACGCTGGCGCGATCTGACCAAAGTGACATTGACGCCGCTTCTCAGCGGCGAAGGCGACGTCAAGGAAAGCCCGCTCTACCGGCTGCGGATGGCGAAGCCCTATCAGGTCGCTGTCAGCGTCCTGAAACGGAACATCACCCCGACACTGGCCGGCTTCGCGGCGCTGTTCCTGATCGTGGCGATGGTCAGCCGGGTCGGTGTCACGATAACCTCGACGCTGGGGGGCTATTGCGAGCCGACCAGGCCCAAGCCGGTCATCATCGAAGCGGCAGTGGCGCGCACGGATTTCCGGTCGGACTCGGTCTGCTGGGCGAGCGGGATCACGCTGGAAAAGGGGCGTCGTTACGCGATCGCTCTCCAGATCGATCATGCTTGGCGCGACGGGTCGCCACCGCAGGTCGATCCGAAGGCTGCCGCGGCCGATGCGGGCGCAGCAGCGAAGGACCCGTTCAAGGCCGATCTGCTCGGCTTCGAGGCCGGGCGCTTCCCCTGGTATCTGCGGCCCTTCGTCCTGTTCCGGAGGAAGCTCGACCAGTTCTGGTTCATGCCGATCGCCCGGATCGGCGCGTTCGGCTGGGACGAGTATCCGCTCTATCCGAACGACTGGAGCCGGCCGGGCCGGTGGCGTGACAACATGACGGCGGAGATCACGGCCAAGCGGACCGGCGAGCTCTTTCTCTTCGTCAATGACGCGATCCTGCCGCTGGGCCTCTACCAGCCCTTCTACGCCAACAACCGCGGCACGGCGAAGGTCACTGTGACGCCGTTGAAATGACGCTCAGGCTGCGCATGAAGCCGGCGAAGCGCAGCAGGCCGTCCGGCCAGGGGCCGTGGCCGGATTCGCTGTTGAGGTGGCCGCTTTCGCCGGCATCGACGAATTCGGAGCCCCAGGCTTCCGCCAGCGCCTTGGCCTCCTCGGGGGTGCAGTAGCTGTCATTGGTGCTGGCGATCAGCACCGAGCGGAAGGGCAGGGGCTTATGCGGCAACGGAATGAAGTCGGCCGCCATGCCGGGGATGGCGCGCTTGGCCCGCTCGGAGGCCGGGGCTACCAGGAAGGCGCCCATGACCTCATGCGGCTTCAGATGCTCGGCCGCATGCGCAACCGCGCTGACGCCGGCTGAATGAGCGACGAGGACGACCGGCTTGGTCGCGGCACGCACCGCCGCGACGATGCGGTTCGCCCAGGCGTCGCGGGCCGGCTTGTACCAGTCCTCCTGCTCGACAAGGCGCGCGCTGGAGAGCTTGGCGACCCAGCGGCTCTGCCAATGGTCGGGCCCGGAGCCCGACCAGCCGGGGATGATGAGGATGTCGGCGTCGGAGGTTTTCATGGCGGCTAGATAGCCATGAAGACGCCGAAGTCCAGAGCGGGCCGCGCTCAGGCCTCGCCGAAGACCCGGCGGAAGATCGTGTCGACGTGCTTGAAGTGATAGCCCTCGTCGAACATCGCCTCGAGCTCCGCCACCGACAGCTTCGCGGTGACGTCCTTGTCGGCCTTGAGATTGGTGAGGAAGTCCTCGCCATGCTCCCAGGTGCGCATCGCATTGCGCTGAACCAGGCTGTAGCTCTCCTCGCGGCTGGCGCCGGCCTGGGTCAGCGCGAGCAGGACGCGCTGCGAATTGTGCAGGCCGCCGAGCCGGTCGAGGTTCTTCCTCATGTTCTGCGGATAGATCAGCAGCTTGTCGACGACGCCGGTCAGGCGGGCGAGTGCAAAGTCGAGCGTCACCGTGGCGTCGGGGCCGATCATGCGCTCGACCGAGGAATGCGAGATGTCGCGCTCGTGCCAGAGGGCGACGTTCTCCAGCGCCGGCGTCACCATGCCGCGCACCAGCCGGGCGAGGCCGGTCAGGTTCTCGGTCAGGACGGGGTTGCGCTTGTGCGGCATCGCCGAGGAGCCCTTCTGGCCCGGCGAGAAGTATTCCTCCGCCTCGTAGACCTCGGTGCGCTGGAGATGGCGGATCTCGGTCGCCAGGCGCTCGACGCAGGAGGCGACGACGCCGAGCGTGGCGAAGAACATGGCGTGGCGGTCGCGCGGGATCACCTGGGTCGAGACCGGCTCGACGGTCAGCCCCATCTTGGCCGCGACATGCTCCTCGACCTGCGGGTCGATGTTGGCGAAGGTGCCGACGGCACCGGAGATGGCGCAGGTCGCGATCTCGGCCTTCGCGGCGACGAGGCGGGCGCGGCAGCGGTCGAACTCGGCATAGGCCTGGGCGAGCTTGAGCCCGAAGGTGACCGGCTCGGCGTGGATGCCGTGCGAGCGGCCGATGGTCGGGGTCAGCTTGTGCTCGAAGGCGCGGCGCTTGATGGCGGCGAGCAGCGCGTCGACGTCGGCGATCAGGATGTCGGCGGAGCGGGCGAGCTGCACGGCAAGGGTGGTGTCGAGCACGTCCGAGGAGGTCATGCCCTGGTGGACGAAGCGGGCTTCGGGGCCGACGATCTCGGCGAGATGGGTCAGGAAGGCGATGACGTCATGCTTGGTGACGCGCTCGATCTCGTCGATGCGGGCGACGTCGAAGACGGCGTCCCTGGCCTTGGCCCAGATCGTCGCCGCGGCCTCCTTGGGAACGACGCCGAGCTCGGCGAGTTTATCGGTGGCGTGGGCCTCGATCTCGAACCAGATGCGGAAGCGCGCCTGCGGCTCCCAGATCGCGACCATTTCGGGGCGGGAATAGCGGGGGATCATCGGCGGGCTCGCAACTGGAGAGGATTTCCTTTCGCGCTCGCTAGCACGTGCGGGCCGCAGACGGAAATGCCGACGGCCGCTGCTGACAGCTTCGGACCATCGCCTTGCCTAGCGTCCGCGCCGGCTGGGCGGGGCGCTCTTCCCCCGAGAGCGCCGACAGACCCAAAGGAGGAGAACGCGATGTCCTATGTCGATGGTTTCGTTGCGGCCGTGCCGGCCGCCAATCGCGACGCCTATGCCGAGCATGCCCGCAAGGCCGCGCCGCTGTTCAAGGAATATGGCGCGACGAAGGTCGCCGAATACTGGGGCGACGATGTCCCGCGCGGCAAGCAGACCGATTTCTTCCGCGCCGTCGAGGCGAAGGAGGACGAGGTCGTCGTCTTCTCCTGGGTGGAATGGCCGAGCAAGGCGGCGCGCGATGCGGGCTGGGAAAAGATCATGGCCGATCCGCGCATGCAGCCCGGCGCGAACCCGATGCCCTTCGACGGCAAGCGCCTGATCTATGGCGGCTTCGCGCAGATCGAGCTTTGAACGCTCGACGCTTGGGAGGCTGACCGGAGCGCAACGGCCTCATCCTGAGGAGGCCGCGTGAGCGGCCGTCTCGAAGGATGGTCGAGTTGGTTCTGGAGCGCCTGAAGCATCCTTCGAGACGCCATTCCCCTTGGGGATGGCTCCTCATGATGAGGGTGCCGAAGAAATCTAGACCCAGTCGCCGCGCGCCGCTTCAGCCGCCTTGCGGATCGCCGCGATGTTGCCGGCGTAAGCCGAGGGGCCGCCCTTGAACACGGCCGAGCCGGCGACCAGCACATTGGCGCCGGCCTTCGCCGCGAGCGGCGCGGTTTCGGGCGTCGCACCGCCGTCGATCTCGAGCGCGATCGGCCGCTCGCCGATCAGCGCGCGCACGCGGGCGATCTTGTCGATCACCGAATGGATGAAGCTCTGGCCGCCGAAGCCGGGATTGACCGTCATCAGCAGGATGAGGTCGAGGTCGTCGAGCAGCGGCTCGACGGCGCTCGCCGGCGTGCCCGGGTTGAGCACGATGCCGGCCTGCTTGCCCTGCGCCTTGATCGCCTGGATCGTGCGGTGCGGGTGCGGCCCCGCCTCGACATGAAATGAGATCAGATCGGCGCCGGCCTTGGCGAAGGCCTCGACGTAAGGGTCGACCGGCGCGATCATCAGGTGGACGTCGAAGAACTTCTTCGTATGCGGGCGGATCGCCTTCAGCACGTCGGGGCCGAAGGTGATGTTGGGCACGAAATGCCCGTCCATCACGTCGCAATGGATCCAGTCCGCGCCGGCTTCGTCGATGGCGCGGACTTCCTCGCCGAGCTTGGAGAAGTCGGCAGAGAGGATGGATGGGGCGATGCGGATCGTGCTCATGCGGCGGCGTTTAGCCTGTTTCCGAGCATCGCGAAACCACGTCGATGTCATCCCGGACAAGCCGCGTCAGCGGCGCCGATCCGGGATCCATTCCGGAGCCTGTCCGAATGAGGTTCCGGAATGGGGCCCGGGTCTGCGCTTCGGTCCGCCCGGGACGACAGCGCCCTTGCTGTGAGGCGTAAACGCCGGTGGCTTCCGGCCCTACGCCCGCTTCAGCGGAAACGACAGGCGCCGGTCGGCTTCGGCGATCTCGACCGCGGCCTGGGCGAAGGCAGGCCGCAGCTTCAGCCCCTCGAACCAGCGCGACAAGCCATCGAATGGCGCGAGCGAAGGGCCGCCGAGGCGAAGCGAGAACAGCACGCTCATGAACAGGGCGATGTCGGCGACGGAGACGGCGTCGCCGAAGTATTCGCGGCCGGCGAGCCGGTCCTCCAGCACGGCATAGTGCTTCTCCAGCGCCTGTTCGGCGATCAACGCGTCAGCCTCCTGCGCAAGGCGCCTGATCTGGTCGGTGCTTGGCGGGCTGGTGCGGTGCATCAGCGGCTTCAACGCCTGCAGCATGATCTCGTCGGCATAGAGCTCGTCGAGCCGGCAGCGGGCGCGGGCTCCGGGGCAGAGTGGAAAGAGCGGCGGCTCGGGGTAGGCGTCTTCGAGATATTCGAGGATGACTGTGGAATCGTAGAGCACGATGCCGTCATCGTTCAGCACCGGGACCTGCTGCTTCGGGTTGATGGCGACGACTTCGGGATGCTTGGGGTCGTAGCCCGTCGTCTGGTTGAACGGCACCATGATCCGCTCGAAGGGCAGCGCCTTCTCGCGCAAAGCGATCTCGATCTTGCGCGAAAACAGGCTCAGCGGCCCCGAATAGAGGGTGATCATGGTCGTCGCTCCAATCTTTCTTGGAGCGACTTTCTCATTACTTCCGGTCAGGCGGAGTCAGCAGGGGTCTCGCGCCGCCTGATCCGCGCCGCGATGCCGCGCAGCAGCCAGGGCAGCAGATAGATCGGGAACTGGGCGAGGGCGAAGAAGAGATAGGTCGTCGGCGGAACCCCGGCGCCGAGCGCGGCGACGAGCAGGCCCATATTCCGCTGCCCAGTGCCGTAGCCGATCATGAAGCGTTCCGAGCGCGGGAAGCGGCGCAAGGCGAGCCAGGCGCTGGCGAGCCCGATTGCCGAGATCAGGAAGGCGACGCCGAGGAAGAGCGCGACCTGGCCCGGCCGCTCGATCGCCGCCCTGGTCACGCCGTCCATCGCGGCGATGGCGAAGATGAAATACATCAGCACGCCGAAGCCATCGAGATTGGGCTTGAGCTCGCGGATGCGCGCGGCCCCGAGCCAGCGCCTGATGGCGGCAGCGACCACGATGCCGCCGCCGATGAACAGGACGAGCCGCAAGGTCAGTGCGAGCCGGTCGAGCGGGACGGCGGCACCGGCCAGAAAATCGACCAGCAGCGGCGCGATCAGCGGGCTGACGATGGTCGTAAGGATGACGCCGGCGATGATCAGCGACGGCTCGAATCCGTAGAGAATCGCGACGGCCGGGGAAGACATGATCGGCGGAGCCGCCCCCATGATCGCGATGCCGAGCAGGAGACCGGGATCGAGCGCCTCGCGGCCGAGCAGGGCGAGAGCGCCGGCGATCAGCAAGGCAGGGACGAACAGCAGCCAGAGGCAGGTTGCGACGAGCTTCGCCGGCCGCCGTACCAACCCGGCGATCACCCCGAAATCCGCCCGCATGAAGACGACCGTGGTGAAGCAGAAGATCGTGACCGGCAGCAGCGGGCGGGCGGCTGCGGAGAATTGCGGCAGGGCCAGTCCGAGGAAGATCGACAATGCGAAGCCTTGCGTGCCGTAGCGGCCGAGCAGGGCGAGGGCGGAGGCGAGATATGCGAGCATTGACGGCCGGAGCAGCAGGGCGGGGCGCCACACTGGCCGATCCCCGTGCCGGCGTCATCTCGCGGCGGCACATCGCCGCGATGCGTCTGGCAGGAAATTGCGGGATATTTGGTTCTTTCTTCGCAAAGATGAATCGAAATCGAGAATGAGCGCAAAAATTACGAAACCTCTGCCGCATCTGCGCAAAATTGCGCATCCGTGCTGACAGCGCCGAAGCGGGCGCTATTGTTGGCGGCTGGGAAGGGCTGGCGGAGTTGGCGCGATGCGCACGGATACTATCGTTCTCGGAGCGGGAATCGTCGGGATTGCTGTCGCGCTGCATCTGCAAAAGGCGGGCCGCTCGGTGCTGCTGGTCGATCGTGGCCAGCCCGGCGGCGAGACCAGCTATGGCAATGCCGGCCTGATCCAGCGTGAGGGGGTCTACCCCTATGGCTTCCCGCATGATTTCGGGGCGCTGATCCGCTACGCGATGAACAACACCATCGATGCGCATTACCACTGGAACGCGATCCCCAAGCTCGCGCCCTTCCTGTGGTCCTATTGGATGCATTCGCGCGCGTCCCAGCACGAGGCGATCGCGCATAAGTACGCGACCCTGATCGAGCATTGCGTCAGCGAGCACGATGCGCTGGCGCAGGAAGCCGGCGCGACCGAGCTCCTGCGGCGCAAGGGCTGGATGAAGGTCTTCCGCACCGTGCGCGAGCAGGAGACCCGGCTGGCGGAGGCGGCGCGCTGGAAGCGCGATTACGGCCTGAACCACCGTGCCCTCGATGCCGCCGCGCTGTGTGCCGAGGAGCCGCATCTCGACCAGAGCCTGATCGGCGGCCTGCAATGGACCGACCCGGTCACGGTGATCGACCCGCTTGGCCTCTCCAAGGCCTATGTCGCGCTGTTCGAGAAGCTCGGCGGCCAGTTCGCGCAGGGCGATGCCGGCACGCTCAGCCAGAATGGCGAGCTCTGGAGCGTCGCGCTGGCCAATGGCGGCAAGGCCGAGGCGCGCGACGCGGTGGTGGCGCTCGGCCCCTGGGCCGATGTGCTGACCAACCGGCTCGGCTATCGCCTGCCGCTGGCGGTGAAGCGCGGCTACCACATGCACTACAAGCCGCTCGGCAACGCCGTGCTCAACCATCCCGTGCTCGATACCGAGCGCGGCTATTTCCTGGCGCCGATGCGCCAGGGCGTGCGGCTGACCACTGGCGCCGAATTCGCCAATCGCGATGCGCCGAAGACGCCGGTGCAGCTCGCCCGCGCAGAGCCGATCGCCAAGACGCTGTTCCCGCTCGGCGAGCGGCTCGATGCCGAGCCCTGGATGGGCTGCCGGCCCTGCACGCCGGACATGATGCCGATCATCGGGCCGGCGCCGAAGCACCGGAATCTCTGGTTCTCCTTCGGCCACGCCCATCACGGCCTGACGCTGGCCGCCGTCACCGGCCGCATGATCGCCGAGATGGTGACCGGCCAGAAGGTCTTCGTCGACCCGACGCCCTTCGCGGCGGCGCGGTTCGGGTAGTTCTCCCGGATTCTCCGGCGACCTCATCCTGAGGAGCGGGCCGAAGGTCCGCGTCTCGCAGGATGAGGGCTTCGCGTTCGCCGCTCAGCCGCGCGCGATTTCCGTGGCGCGCCGCCTGCGCAGCAGGAACAGCACGAAGAGCGTCGCGGTGACATACATGACCAGGCTGTAGATACCCGGCACGACCGCGACAGTCGGGTTCTTCAGCACGTTGAGCGCGATGTAGATCGCGAGGGCGGCGTTGTGGATGCCGATCTCCATCGAGATCGCCACCGCCTGGCTGCGCGGCAGACGCAGGGCGAGCGGCGCCAGATAGCCCGAGAACATGCTGAGCAGGTTGAAGGCGAGGCAGGCGCCGCCGACGGCGACGATGCTCGGCAGCAGCGCCTTGCGCTCCATGTAGATCGCGATCGCGATCAGGCCGGCGAGGACCAGCACCGAGAACAGCTTGATCGGTTTTTCAGCGCGCAGGGCGAAGCTCTCCGCCCGGGCGCGGACCAGCATGCCGAGCGCCACCGGGATCAGGATGATGGCGCCGACCTCGATGACCTTGCGATGCGGCGGCGGCACGTATTGTCCCGAGCCGAGGAAGAAATCGAGCGAGAGGTCGAGGACGATGGGCAACGTCACCAGGCAGAGCAGGCTGTTGACGGCGGTCAGGGTGATGTTGAGGGCGACGTCGCCGCGGGCGAGGTGGCTGTAGATGTTGGCGGTCGCCCCGCCCGGCGCGGCGGCGAGCAGCATCAGCCCGACCGCGTGGTCGGGCGAGAGGTTGAGCGCGATCGCGATCACGAGCGCGCCGAGCGGCAGGATGAGGACCTGCAGCGCGAGGCCGGAGCCGACTGCGAGGGGATAGCGCGCGACCCGGCGGAAGTCGTCGAGGGTCAGGCTCAATCCAAGGCCGAACATGATGATGCCGATAGCGAGCGGCAAAAGCAGATCGGTCAGGATCGATGCCTGCATAATACGTTCCCCCCTTTCGGCGTTACCGCCTTGAGGTCAGACTACTATGCAATATCGACGGCACGCTACTGATCAATTGTTCCGTTCGGGTCAAATTACACGGAAAAGTGGCGCGCGATGCAGGCCGGGGTTCTTACGAAATCCTTAATTCTTGTCCGCGAGCTGGAAACCATGGGCGAGCGGGTCGCGATCATCGATGAAGATGGTGTTATAGCCGGTCATCCTCGCCCAGCCCTCGATCGAGGGAATGATCGCGTCATGCGGGCCGACCTTGGCCGCCGCCTCGACCCGGCCGCGGAACAGCGTGCCGATGATGCTCTCATGCACGAAGTCGTCGCCGACCTTGAGCTTGCCCTGTGCGGCCCATTGCGCCATGCGCGACGAGGTTCCGGTGCCGCAGGGCGAGCGGTCGAGTGCCTTGTCGCCGTAGAACACGGCGTTGCGGGCATGGGCGTCCGGCTTGGTCGGCGCGCCCGTCCAGAGGATGTGGCTGAGGCCGTTGATCGCCGGGTTCTCCGGATGGACGAACTGGTATTTTGCGTTGAGGGCGGCGCGCAGTTTCGGGCTCCAGCGCAACAGGTCGGACGGGTTTACCTCGGCGATGTCGCGGATCGCCTCCTGCGGGTCGACGATCGCATAGAAATTGCCGCCATAGGCGACGTCGACCTGGACCTCGCCGAGTCCCTCGATCTCGGCGCTCAGCCCGGTTGCGTGCAGATAGGAGGCGATGTTGGTGATGCGGACGCTGTCGACATAGGGGCCGTTCTGGACATAGGTCGCGGTGACGAGCCCGGCCGGTGTGTCGATCTTCAGCACGCCCGGCGTCTTCGGCGTCACCAGCCCGCGTTCCAGCGCCATGGTGACGGTGCCGATCGTGCCATGGCCGCACATCGGCAGGCAGCCCGAGGTCTCGATGAACAGGAAGGCGATGTCGGCGTCGGGGCGCGTCGGCGGATAGAGGATCGCGCCGGACATCATGTCGTGGCCGCGCGGCTCGAACATCAGGCCGGTACGGATCCAGTCGAACTCAGCGAGGAAATGCGCCCGCTTCTCGACCATGTTGGCGCCTTCGAGCCGTGGGCTGCCGCCGGCGACGAGCCGCACCGGATTACCGCAGGTATGGCCGTCGACGCAGAAGAAGGTGTGGGTCGCCATGGCTGATCCTCAGAACGAAATACAGGCCGGCCGCAGGATGGTGCCGACCGATTGTTGCTGGAAGCGGGATTTGTAGGCTTCGGCGATGGCGGCAAGCCGGGCGCGGCCTTCCGGCTCGTCCTTCAGCACGATGAGCAGGAGCTTGCTCGGCTCGCGGATCAGCCTGCCGCTGGAGTCGCGATACTGGCCGCTCGCGTCGAGGACGGTCAGCCCGTCCGGAAAGCGTGGCGTCACCTCCTCGCCGATAAAGTGGCGGAAGGTGGCTTCGCTGACGCCGAGACGCTCGCCGATCTTGCGGCCGAACAGCAATTCGGCGGTGAGCATCGCCTCCTGGCCGGGGCCGCACGCGAGAGGCGGCAGGGTGGTGCAGCCCGCCAGAAGGCCTGCGAGGGCGCCGAGAAAGCCGAGTCGGATCATGGCTTTGCATCGTCCGGCTGAGGATGTGATTCAGTCGGCTCAGAATCCGATTCAACCAGCGCCTTGCAACGTTCGGCCAGGATCGCGGCCGCCTCGCCTGGCGAGAGCGCGCCGACATCGAGCTCGATCAATGGCACGCCTTGCGCCCGCAGCAGACGGTGATCGGCGCGCAGCGAAGCCAGGATCGCAGGATTGGTCAGCTTGCGCTTTTCCGCCCGCCCGGCGGCGACGAGGCGCTGCGCATTGATCTGCGGCGCACAGTCGAGCACGACGGCGACGAGACGGGCGCGGCGTCTTTGCGCCAGTTCGCGGTACTCGTCGAAGAGCGCGCTGTCGAAGGCGTCGTCGGAGATCGCGTCGGTCAGGATCAGCACGCCCGGCCGCATCCGCGCGACATGGTCGAAGATCGCGGCACGCAGGGCCTTGCGGAGCGAGCGGTTGAGCGGGTCGCGGCGCTCGAAGAGCGCCTCGGCGGGGTTGATGATGGTGTGGTTGTCGAGCAGGCGGGCTTGCATCAGCCCGGCGAGCTCGCGCGCGATGGTCAGCTTGCCGACGCCCGGCCAGCCATTGATATGGATGATCAGGCCGCCGTCCGCCATCGTCGTTCAGAAACGCTGCGGGCTGAAATGGCCGAGATCGATCGCCGGCTCCCGGTCGGCGACGAGATCGGCGATCAGGCCTGCCGTCGCGGTCGACTGGGTCATGCCGTAATGGCCGTGGCCGAAAGCGTAGAGCACGTTGCGGTTCCGGCTCGCCCGGCCGATGACCGGCAGCGAATCCGGCAAGGAGGGGCGGAAGCCCATCCAGAGCCGGCCGCTGTCGAAGGCGGGCAGGCCGTCGACCAGCGTCGTAGCCTTGTCGTAGAGCGCTCTGGTGCGGGCATGGTTGGGCGGCGCCTGAAGGCCGCCGAGCTCGACCGCGCCCCCGATGCGCAGGCCGCTTTCGAGCGGCGTCATGACGAAGCCGTCATCCTTGAAGCCGATCGGCCGGCTGGTCAGCCCGGTGACGCCTGGAAAGCTGACATTGTAGCCGCGCTCGGTCTCGAGCGGGACGTTGTCGCCCATCGCTGCGGCCAGCGGCTTCGACCAGGCGCCGGCGGCGATGACGACGCGGTCGACGACGCGCTGCCAGCCCGCAGGACCGATCAGGGCAGGGCGCTCGCCCAGCGAGATGTTGCTGACCTCGCCCTTCTCGAAGGTCGCGCCGCGGGCTAGCGCCGTGTCGAAGAGCGCCATGGTGAGGGCGAGCGGGTCGCTGATATGGGCGGCGTCGGGATGGAAGGAGGCGCCGGCGAAGCGGTCCCTCAGGGCCGGCTCCATCTGGCGCAGCTCCTGGGGCGGCAGCATGTCGACGGCGATGCCGGCGGCGCGCTGGCGCCGGGCGAGGGCTTCGAGATCGGCCGTATCACGGGCGTTGCGATAGGCGTAAAGCGCGCCTCGGCGGTGGATGAACCCGGCGATCCCGGCCCTTTCGGCGCGCGCCAGCCAGGCCGGCAGCGCCAACTGCTGCAGGGCGACGAGCCCGATGATCGAGCGCTCATAGGCGGCCGGGCGCGCCGCCAGCAGGAAGCGCGCCAGCCAGGGCAGCATTTGCGGGAGATAGCCGAGGCGGATCGCCAGCGGCCCGAGCGGATCGAGCAGGAAGCCCGGCACCTTGCGCAGCATGCCGGGGCTGGCGATCGGCAGGATGTCGGTATGGGCGATGATGCCGGCATTGCCGCGCGAGGGGCCGAAGGCCGGCCCCTCCCTGTCGAGGATCAGGACCTCATGGCCCTCGTCCAGCAGGGCATGGGCGGTGGCGACGCCGACGATGCCGGCTCCGACGATCCCGACCTTCATGCGGCGAGCTGCTTGAGCGCGGCAGGCTGCTTGACCTCGATCTCGATGAAGGCGATCGGGTGGGGCGAGCCGTTCATGACGTCGTGCTGGATGCCGGCCTGGCGCATATAGGCCTGGCCCTGGACCAGCGGCACGTCCGTCGCCTTCTCGCCATCATGGATACGCAGCGTGCCGTCGACGAGCATGACGACGAAATAGGGCCAGCCATGGCTGTGCCAGCCGGTGACGGCGCCGGGCTCGAAATCCCAGCGTGTGATCCGGATCGCTTCGTCATCCTGCTGCAGCGTGGCGACGGCGGGGATGGTGCAGGTGAAAGCCATGTCTTCTCCAGTTCGACAACCGGGCCGTGTCGCCCTCGCATGCGTGCCGGCCGGCTGCGCTCGCGGTTCGACCGCCAGAAGTTGGCCCAGCGACAAGGAGGCGTCGAGATCGCGAGGCGGGGGCCGGCAATGCGCCGGGCGCCGTCGATCTTGCTCGCGATCTTCCTTGCGCGCGGGCGGCTTTCGGCAGCAGAGAGCGGCCGGCTACCCTTTTCGACAGGATTTCGAGGGTTTGATATATCAATGAGGCGAGCAGCGTCAAACCTTGGTTTCCCGCGAGCAGGAGCGTCGATGTGAACCGGTCCGGTGTTGTCGAGATGGATGGCGGGGAGGGGGCGGAGCGCTCGGCTCCGGCGAGCCTGGCCGATCTCGCCTATCGCCGGCTGGAGGAGGCGATCGTGACGCTGTCGCTGCGCCCCGGCGCGATCCTGACCGAGGCGCAGATGATCGGGCTCGTCGCTCTCGGGCGCACGCCGGTGCGCGAGGCGTTGATCAGGCTGGCGCAGCAGGGGCTGGTCGAGATCCTGCCGCGCAAGGGCATCGCGATCACCGACATCAACGCCATCGACGTGATGGCGGCGCTCGATGCGCGCGAGGTTCTGGAGCGCCTAATCGCCTCCGAGGCGGCGCGTCGGGCCGGGCCCGGCGAGCGCATCGCGATCCTGGCCAAGGCGCGGGCGATGCGACAGGCGGCGGAAGGAGGCGACGTCGACGCCTATATGCGACTCGACAAGGAATTCGATGCGCTGATCGCCGCGGCGGCGCGCAGCCCCTATGCGGTCAGGGCGGCCGAGCCGCTGCAGGCACTGATCCGCCGTGCCTGGTACTTCTTCGAGCGGCAGGACGATCTGGTGCCGGCCGCCGGCTACCATGTCGCCTTGGCGCAGGCGCTGGCCTCCGGCCAGCCGGAGGCGGCGCTCGAGGCCTGCGACGCGCTGATGCGCCATCTGCGCGCCGGGCTGCTCGCGACGCTCGGGCGGGAGTAAGCCGGCGTCGCGCAAGAGCGTGGAGAAGACGTGATATATCTGTCCTTGCTTCCGCTGCCTCGCACTTTGCCGGGAGCGATCTGGCCATGGCGCGGCAAAGTCCGTAAATGAGCGGCATGAACGCTTCTTCGCCAGATACGGGCCGATGACCAAAACCCTTGAGGCGGCGATGTCCGCCGCCGTGCCCGAGGCGGCCGCCTTTCGCGATGCGATGGCCGAGGTCGCGAGCGCTGCCCATCTCGTCACCACCAGCGGTCCCTCCGGGCGGGCCGGGATGACGGCGACCGCCATCGCCTCGGTGTCCGACGCGCCGCCGACCCTGCTCGCCTGCATCGAGGCTGGCAGCCGCACGCTCGCCGCGATCGAGGCGAGCGGGTTCTTCTGCGTCAACACGCTGTCGGCGCTGGATTACGAGCTTGCAGGAGTGTTCTCCGGCCGCGCCGGCATTTCCGGCGAGGCACGCTTCGCCAGGGGCGAATGGATCACGCTGGCGACGGGCGCTCCGGTGCTGAAGAGCGCGCTCGTCTCCTTCGATTGCCGGCTGGTCGCGGCCCATCCGGTCGCGACCCACAAGGTCCTGATCGGCGAAGTGGTGGCGCTGGGCGGCGGCGGTGCCGGCGAGGGGCTGGTCTACCGCAAGCGCCGCTTCGGCGGCTTTTGAAGGTCTGGTCGCCAATTCCCTGAGCCCTCATCCTGAGGAGCCATTCCGAAGGGAATGGCGTCTCGAAGGATGCTCCAGGAGGCTCGGGAACCAACTGGAGCATCCTTCGAGACGCTGCTGCGCAGCTCCTCAGGATGAGGCACGATTTTCGCGTCAGATGTCCTCGGCCTCAGCCCTTCGCCTTCTCGGCCTCGATTTCGGCGATGACGCTCGCGGCCTCCTTGAAGGCGTGGTTGGCAGCGGGCACGCCGGCATAGACGGCCGCCTGGATCAGCAGTTCCTTGATGTCCTCCTGCGTCAGCCCGTTGTTGAAGGCGGCGCGGACATGCAGGCGGAACTCGCCCCAGGCGCCGAGCGCCACCGTGATCGAGAGCACGATCAGCGAGCGCTCGCGGCGGGTGAGGCCGGGCCGGTTCCAGATGTCGTTCCAGGCGGTGCGGGTGATGAACTCCTGGAAATCCCGGTTGAAATCGGTAATCCCGGCCGTGGCACGGTCGACATGGGCGTCGCCGAGCACGGCGCGGCGGGTCTTCAGGCCGTTCTCGTAGCGGGTCTTGTCGTCCATGGTTCAGCCTTTCAGGAAGTCGGTGACGGCCCGGCCGAAGGCTTCGGGCTGTTCGAGATTGGAGAGATGGGCGGCGGCGAGCTCGATGCGCTGCGCGCCGGGGATGGCGTCGGCCATCTCGTAACCGGTCGCCGGAGGAGTCGCCGGATCGCGCGCGCCGATGACCACCAGCACGGGATTGCGGACGGCGCGGATCGTCTCGCGTTGGTCCATGTCGCGGATCGCGCCGCAGCAATTGGCGTAGCCGAGCGGCGGCGTGGTCGCGAGCATTTCGCTGACCTTGGCGACGGTCTCCTTGGCGCTGTCGCGGAACTCAGGCGTGAACCAGCGTTCGAGCGTCGGCTGGACCAGCACGCTCATGCCGTGCTTGCGGACTGTGTCGATGCGGCCGTCCCAGAGTTCGGGCGGGCCCATCCGGGCGGCGGTGTTGGCGAGCACGACGCGCCCGAGCCGGTCGCCATGATGCGTCGCCAGCCACTGGCCGACCATGCCGCCCTTGGAGAGGCCGCACCAATGCGCCTTGTCGATGCCGAGCGTGTCGAGGATGGCGAGCGCGTCATCGGCGAGCATGGCGATGGAATAGGGCTTGTCCGGCGCCGGCGAGAGGCCGTGGCCGCGGCTGTCATAGCGAACGACGCGGAAATGCTTCGACCATTCCGGGATCTGCGGGTCCCACATCGAAAGATTGGTGCCGAGCGAATTGGAGAGCAGCAGCACGGGCGCGCGCTCGTCGCCATCGATCCGGATATGGAAGTCCTCGCCCCTGACCTTCAGCATCGGCATCGGCGTCGCTCTCCTAGATCACGCTGCATTTGGACGGGATCGTCCAAATGCAGATAACGTGATCGATTCTCATAGTTTAGAGCATGCTTGGCGCGAAAAACCGTGGCCACTTTTTCGCAGCATGCTCTAGGCTGTTGCGGTGCTGATCGCACCATCCGTGGCAATCGAAAGCCGCTTTCCGGCGAGGCCGGCCTGGAGCGCGGCGGGAAGCTTCAGGGCAGGAGGCGTCGCCCAGCCCATTTCGCGGGCGACGACGAGGCCGAGCAGCAGGATCGCGTCCGGCTCGGCGATCAGGATCGCGGCGGGCGCCTTGCCGGCATGGACGAGCTCGAGCAGCACGGCCGAGGCGGAGGAGGAGCCGATCGTGCCGGGCAGCGCCAGCACCGTGCCGGCGACACTCCGGCCGCGCTGCGGATGGCGGGCGTCGATGATCTCGCCGCTGCGCGGGTCGACGCCGCCCCAGAAGCTGATCGGCGCGGTCAGGGCAAGGCAGGGTGCGGTGACCGTTTCGCCCGGCAGCAGGATCTCTGCCCTCACGTCCATGCCCGTCACGCCCATGTTCTGGGCTCTCTGACCAGCCTGCCCGCGACCGCGCTCTCGACGCATTCGGCGAGCGAGCCATAGGTCACGGCATAGCCGGTATTGCCCGGCGCATAATGGGCGAACTTGCCGGAGTTGGTCATCAGCACCCCGCCCTTCAGCTCCGGCAGGATCGGCGTCACCACCACGCAGGTGTCGACGATGAAGACGACCCCTGCTTGTTCGAGGGCTCGGCGCCGGCCCTGCTGCTCCAGCGGCTTCAGGACATGGCGGCCGGTGTTGGCATAGAGCGGGCGGGCGAGCTGCCGCCCGGCAAGGCGTCGTTCGAGCGCGTCGATCTCGGCGAGCGAGAGATGCGGCGAGCCGATCGCGACCGCGTCGACCTGGTCCGTGATGCCGGAGGTGGAGAGCCGCGCCAGCTCGGCGGCGACGTGCTCCGGCGTGACGCGCAGCGTGCGTTCCGGGGCAAGCCCGCCGAGCGCGGTCGCAAGGTCAGGTGCCTCCGGCGTCACCCCCGCGACATGGAATAGGCCGACGCCACCGGCCGAGGCCGCCGCGGCGCCGAGCGCCTTGAGCTTGTCCTCGTCGGCGAGGCCCTGCAGCCCGTCGATCACCGCGATCTCGCTGCCGGCCTCGCGGCCGAGCAGGGCGCCGAGCACGGGATAGAACACCTCCGCGCCGCGCAGCGTCTGCGAGAGGCCCGAGACATCGACGACCAGCGTCGCGCGCCGGTTCTCCTCTCGGTGCAGGCCGTAATCGGGCGCGCGTCCGGCAATGGCGCAGGCGATGTCGAGGAAATCGCCATAGCGGTTGGTGCGGGCACCGAGCACCGAGTTGCAGAAGACGACGGCATTGGATTCGCCCCAGGCGACATCCGTGCCCTGTCTCGGCCGGTGACCGGCCTGATAGGGCGCGCAGGTCCAGCTCGGCTCGCAGCCCATCGCCTCATAGGCGCGCATCATCCGCGCCGCCATGGCGTGCTGGTCCGGCGGCAGGCGGGTCGCGATGCAGCCATGCGGGGTGAGCGCGCCGACATTGAGGGTGGCGCGCACCGCGACGCGGGCGCCGCCCGCGACCAGCTTCTCGGCGAAGAGCGTGCCGGAATCGCCATGGTAGAGCGCGCCGTCGATATGGGCCGAGGCGACCGGGATCAGCCTGGGCGCGCCCATCAGGCGTGCGGCTTCCGCGACGATGCGCATCGCCATGCCAGCGCCGTCGCCCTGCGCGCCGCCTGCGATCGCCCGTTCCTCGGCGGAGAGCTCAGGCATTGCCGCTCATGTATTCGCGCTCCTCCTCATAGAGCACGAGGATGCGGTCGATGATGGCGTCGGTGGCGCCGCGATAGGTCGTTGGATCGAACAGGTCATCCAGCTCTTCGGGTGAGAGCTTTCCGGCGAGCGTCGGGTGATCGGCGAGGACGTCCCTGAGATGGCGGCCGCTGGCGATGCAGTCGCGGCTTGCCTCCTCGAGCAGATGATGGGCTTCGCCACGGCCGATGGTCTGCGCGAGCGCGAGCGAGACGCGCTCGGCCATGACGAGCCCATTGGTGAGATCGAGATTGTACTGCATCTGCTCCGGGAAGACCTGGAGCCCCTCGATCAGCGTCACGGCCTGGTTCAGGGCAGAGCCGGCGATCAGGAAGAGCTCGCGCAATGTCAGCCATTCCGCGTGCCAGCCGCCCATGGCCCGCTCATGCTCCTGCGGCATCGCGACGAGCATCGTCGAGACCAGGCCGGGCGCGCGCTTGGCGGCGGCGAGGATCAGCGTGCACAGCACCGGGTTGCGCTTGTGCGGCATCGCCGAGGAGCCGCCCTTGCCGGGCGCTTCCGGCTCGGCGAGCTCGCCGATCTCGGTCTGTGCCATCAGCGCGATATCCCCGGCCATCTTGCCGAGATGGCCGAGCAGCAGGCCGAGTTCGGTCGCGATCCGGGCGGGACGCCGGCGCTCGCTGTGCCAGGGCACGCGGACGGCGCCGATCGAGGGCATGATGCGGGCAAAGGCTTCCGACACCGCGTCGGCCTTGTCGCCGAGCGAGGCGAGGCTGCCGGCGGCGCCGCCGAGCTGGTGTGCGGACTGGCCCCAGATCATGAAGTCGTCGTGGAAGGAGACGATGGGCCCGAGCCAGTTGGCGGCCTTGAGCCCGAAGGCGATCGGCACCGCATGCTGCAGGAAGGTGCGGCCGATCATCGGTGTGCGGCGGTGCTCGCGGACCAGGCCGGCCAGCGCGTGGGCGAGACGGGCCGAGCGGGCGAGGATCAGCTCCTGCGCCGAACGATATTGCTGGGCATGACCGGAATCGATCACGTCCTGGCTGGTGGCGCCGTAATGCACCCATTTCGCGGCGTCCGGATCGGCCGCGGCGACGCGGGCGGTCAGCGCCTTGACCAGCGGGATCGCCGGATTGCCGGCCAGCGTCGCGGCCTTGTCGATGGCGGCGATATCGTAGAGCCCGGCCTCGCAGGCGTTCGCGATGGCGTCGGCGGCCGTGGCGGGGATGATGCCGACCTGCGCCTGCGCCCTGGCGAGCGCCGCCTCGAAATCGAGCATGCCCTGCAGACACGCCCGGTCGTCGAAGAGGGCAGCGAATTCGTGATCGGCGAAGAGCTCGCCATAAAGGCCGGCGGGGTCAGCCATGCCGGCCCGCGAGGGTTGGCAGCCTGTGGTTCGGGGCGTGCTCGACGGCGTGCAACCTGGCCTCCCTCTGTCGCCTCCGGCCTTGGCGAATGCCGGCGTTCCGTTAAAGGATGAGGCGTTGGTTTCTGGATAGACCCGAGGCGAGGGCGGCCGCAACCTGCTGCGGCGTCGGACGGGCCATGAGGATGGGAGTGACGCCATGGCGATGACCATGAACGGAGAGGCGCTGCTGCCGGCCGCCAAGGCGGTCGTCTGGGCCAAGCTCAACGATCCAGAGGTGCTGAAGGCTGCCATTCCCGGCTGCGAGCAGCTCACCAAGGACGACGACACGCATTTCTCCGCGGTGGTCAAGGTCAAGCTCGGCCCTGTGAAAGCGACCTTCAAGGGCAAGGTCGAGTTGCAGGATCTCGACCCGCCGAACGGCTATCGCATCGTCGGCGAAGGCGAGGGCGGAATCGCCGGCTTCGCCAAGGGCGGCGCCAAGGTCACGCTCGAAGATGCCGAGGGCGGCCAGACGCTGCTGCGCTACGAGGTCGAGGCGCAGGTCGGCGGCAAGCTGATGCAGCTCGGCTCGCGCCTGATCGACTCGGTCTCGAAGAAGCTGGCCGACGAGTTCTTCGCCAATTTCGCAAAGGCGGTCAGCGAAGGCTGACCGCTTCGTCATTGCGAGGAGGCTTCAGCCGACGAAGCAATCCAGTTGCGGCAGAGGCCTGCGAGCCTTGCTTCGCTGCGCTCGCAATGACGAGCAGAGTCACGAAGCCTTGCGCAGGGCCGCGAGCGCCTCGCTGACCGTCGCCTCGGCGGCGCCGACCTGCTGGGCGATGTCGGCGGCGGCCGCATTGGCGCGTCCGAGCGCCTTCTCGGTGGTCTCCAGGCTGTCATTGACGCGGTTGGCGCTGCCGATCGCCTCGTCGGAGCTGCTGGCGACATCGGCGGCATCGCGCGAGATGCCGGTGGTGACATAGCTCTGCTGGGCGACGGCTTCCGAGATCGCCTCGGAATCGGCCTTGATCTCGCCGATCGTCATGCCGATCGAGGCGGCCCGCTCGCTGCAGGCCGCGGCACTGGCGGTGAGCTCTGCGATCTGGCTGGAGATGTCCTGCGTCGCGTTCGCGGTCTGGGTCGCGAGCGTCTTCACCTCGGCGGCGACGACGGCGAAGCCGCGGCCCGACTCGCCAGCGCGGGCGGCCTCGATCGTGGCGTTGAGCGCCAGAAGATTGGTCTGAGCGGCGATGTCGGCGATCATGCCGACGACGGTGCCGATATTGCCGGTGACCTCGCGCAGCTTGGCGATCGCCTCGTTCATCGCGCTGGCATCCGCCACGGCGCGGTTGGCGATCTCGAGGCTCTGGCGGGCGCGCTGGCCGATCTCGGCGATGTTGACCGCCATCTCCTCGGAGGCTGCGGCGGTCTGCATCGCCTTTTCGCGGACCAGCATCGAGGTCCGGGCGACCGAGCCGACCTGGCTCTTGATGAAGCTGCTGGCTTCGGCGGTCTCGCTGGCGGTCGCCATGAACTGTTCGACGGCGCCGCTGATCCTTGTGTCGAGCTTGCCGATCCGCGAGGTCAGCGTGGCCGCGACCTCGTCGAGCGTCACGCCGCGGCGCTGCGCCTCGGCGGCCTCGAATTCGCGGTCGAGCGACATGGCGGTGTTGACGTCGTAGGTCAGCACCCGCTCGATGATGAAGAGGTCGCGCGGGATGTCGCGCCGCGAGAAGACGAGCCGCGTCCGGCTCTCCTCCAGGAAGATCCGGAACAGGGTGAAGGCGATCGAGGCGCGGGCACGGGCCCCGACGCCGGCGCGGCGTTCCAGCACGGTCAGCCGTTCGAGCGAGTCGCAATAGCGCTGGTCGAAATCACCGTCGAAGGTCAGGCGGAAATGATCGGCCTCGGCGAGGTAGAGTTCCGCTGAGAGCGGCTCTACGCCTTCGCGCAGGCGTGGATGGATCGAGAAGGCGCGGTCGAAATCCTCCTCGACGACCTTGCCGATGACGCGCTCGACGATATCGCGATAGCGGCGCAGGCGCTTTCGCTGCGCCTCATCGTAGCCGATCGCGCCGAGCCGGCGCTGGACGTGATCGAGAAGCGTAGCCAATGGCACGATCCGTGATGGCGACGATCTCAGGTCGTCGTTCGACAGCCGATCCTGCGCAGGTGAGGTTAATAAACTCCAAAAACAGTCGTTCGAACCGACTTTCCGAGAGGATTTCCGCGACAGGGCCCAAACGAGGCGAAAACGCCGCGAAAACGGGGCTCCCGGCGGCCCGTCTCCCGCTTGACCGCGGAAAATCCCGGGTCCACATTCAATTTGAAGTTGTTCCAAGGAAAAATCGTCTTCGGCGCAGGCGCGCCGGAAACGCGAATGGGCCGGCGGTCGAGTTGTCTTCCGCCAGGCTGCGAAAACAGGCTTCTGGAGGGAGTGCCCCATGGCCAATGTGACCATGACGGTGAACGGCAAGGCCGTCACCGCGAATGTCGATCCGCGCACGCTCCTGGTGCAGTTCCTGCGAGAACATCTTCGGCTGACCGGCACGCATGTCGGCTGCGACACCAGCCAGTGCGGCGCCTGCGTCGTGCATCTCGACGGCAAAGCGGTGAAATCCTGCACCACGCTCGCGCTCGCCTGCGAAGGCGCGTCGGTCACCACCATCGAAGGGCTCGCCAGCGGCGGCGCGCTGCACCCGATGCAGGAGGCATTCCGCGAGCATCACGGCCTCCAGTGCGGCTTCTGCACGCCGGGCATGATCATGTCGGCGGTCGACATGGTGAACCGCCGCGGCCACGCGCTCGACGAGAAGACGATCCGCGAGGATCTCGACGGCAATATCTGCCGCTGCACGGGCTATCACAATATCGTCAAGGCGGTCGCTGCCGGCGCCGAGGCGATGGGCAAGGGCACCGCGCCGGTTCGCCAGGCTGCCGAGTAACGGTTTCCGGAAGGCCGGGACCGGCAGGGCCGGCGCGGCCTTCTTCAGATGCGATCCCCGAAACATGCTTGGAGCGCCCGCCAAGAGGCGCCACGCCAGGAGGAATCCATGTCCGCCACCGGAATCGGCGCTCCCGTCCGCCGCAAGGAAGACCACCGCTTCATCACCGGCCAGGGCCGCTATACCGACGACATCAACCGGCCCGGCCAGGGCCATGCCTATTTCCTGCGCTCGCCGCACGCGCATGCGACGCTGAAGAAGATCGACACGAAAGCCGCCGCGGCGATGCCCGGCGTGCTCGGCATCTTCACCGGCGACGACCTCGCCGCCGACAAGATCGGCGGCCTGATCTGCGGCTGGATGATCCACAACAAGGACGGCTCGCCGATGAAGGCCGGCCCGCATCCGGCGCTGGCGCAGGGCAAGGTCCGCTATGTCGGCGACCATGTCGCGGTCGTCGTCGCCGAGACGCTGGCGCAGGCGCGCGACGCGGCCGAGGCGATCACGGTCGACTATGGCGTGCTGCCGGCGGTGGTCGAGACCGCGACGGCGGCGCAGGCGAAGACGCAGATCCATGCCGAGGCGCCGGGCAATACGGTGTTCAACTGGCATCTCGGCGACAAGGACGCGACCGAGAAGGCGTTCAAGGCTGCCAAGCATGTGACGAAGCTCGATCTCGTCAACAACCGGCTGGTCCCGAACGCGATGGAGCCGCGCGCCGCGGTCGGCGATTACGACCAGGGCGAGGGCGCCTTCACCCTCTACACCACCAGCCAGAATCCGCATGTCGCGCGGCTCGTGCTCTCGGCCTTCATCGGCATCGCGCCGGAGAACAAGCTGCGGGTGATCGCGCCCGATGTCGGCGGCGGCTTCGGTTCGAAGATCTTCATCTATGCCGAGGAGACGGTCTGCGTCTGGGCGGCGAAGAAGGTCGGCCGCCCCGTGAAATGGACCTCGGACCGCACCGAGGCCTTTCTTTCCGACGCGCATGGCCGCGACCATGTCACCCATGCCGAGCTCGCGACCGACGCAGAGGGCAAGATCCTCGGCATGCGCGTCAAGACGACGGCCAATCTCGGCGCCTATCTCTCGACCTTCTCCTCCTCGGTGCCGACCTATCTCTACGCGCCGCTGCTGTCGGGCCAGTACGACATCCCGGCGATCTATTGCGAGGTCGATGCGGTCTACACCAACACCGCCCCGGTGGATGCCTATCGCGGTGCCGGGCGGCCGGAGGCGACCTTCGTGGTCGAGCGCCTGATCGAGGTCACGGCGCGCCAGCTCGGCAAGGACCCGGCCAAGTTCCGGATGCAGAACTACATCAAGAAGTTCCCGCATCAGACGCCGGTGATCATGATGTACGACACCGGCAATTACGGCGCCTCGATGAAGAAGGCGCTGGAGATCATCGACTACAAGGGTTTCGCCAAGCGCAAGCGCGATTCCGGCCGCAACGGCAAGCTGCGCGGCATCGGCTTCTCCTCCTATATCGAGGCCTGCGGCATCGCGCCTTCGGCGGCGGTCGGCTCGCTCGGCGCCGGCGTCGGCCTGTGGGAATCGGCGGAGGTCAGGGTCAATCCGATCGGCACGATCGAGGTGCTGACCGGCTCGCACAGCCACGGCCAGGGCCATGAGACGACCTTCGCCCAGCTCGTCTCCGACCGGCTCGGCGTGCCCCTGGAGAACGTCTCCATCGTCCACGGCGACACCGACAAGGTGCAGATGGGGATGGGCACCTATGGCTCGCGCTCCGGCGCGGTCGGCATGTCGGCGATCGCCAAGGCGCTCGACAAGGTGATCGCCAAGGGCAAGAAGGTCGCCGCCTATGTGCTGGAGGCCGACGAGGCCGATATTGACTTCAAGGACGGCAATTTCCTGGTCAAGGGTACCGACCGGAAGCTCGATTTCGGCTCCTGCGCGCTGCAGGCCTATGTCGCGCACAAGTTCAACGGCCAGGATCTCGAACCGGGGCTGAAGGAAGGGGCGTTCTACGACCCGACCAATTTCACCTTCCCGGCCGGCGTCCATATCTGCGAGCTCGAGATCGATCCCGACACCGGCGTGACCCGGATCGAGCGCTGGGCCGCGGTCGACGATTTCGGCAACGTCATCAACCCGATGATCGTCGAGGGTCAGGTCCATGGCGGCATCGCCCAGGGCGTCGGCCAGGCGCTGCTGGAAGGCGCCCGCTACAATGCCGACGGCCAGCTCGTGACCGCGAGCTTCATGGATTACTGCATGCCGCGGGCGGACGATTTGCCGTCCTTCCAGGTCGGCATGACGGTAACGCCATGCCCGTCCAACCCGCTCGGCATCAAGGGCTGCGGCGAGGCCGGG
This sequence comes from Allobosea rubneri, assembly GCF_032464875.1. NCBI lineage: Bacteria > Pseudomonadati > Pseudomonadota > Alphaproteobacteria > Hyphomicrobiales > Alloboseaceae > Allobosea > Allobosea rubneri. The sequence continues at coordinate 81,160 of NZ_JAWDID010000004.1, read as the reverse complement.
GCGATCGCCTCGCCCCCCGCCGTGATCAACGCCATCACCGACGCGCTCGGCCATGAGGAGATCGCCATGCCGGCGACGCCGCAGGCGGTCTGGCGCGCGGCGCAGAAGACGCTTTCCAGGATGGCTGCTGAATAATCTCGCGGTCATCCCGGACAAGCCGCGAAGCGGCGCCGATCCGGGATCCATTCCTGAACGGTTCAGGCATGGATCCCGGCTCTCCGCTTCGCTCCGGCCGGGATGACCATCGTGGATGTGATGAAGGGATCAGGTCCGATGTACGCTTTCACCTATCACCGCCCGACCAGCGCCCGGCAGGCCGCGGGCCTGCTCGCCAAGAAGGAAGACGCCAAGCTGCTCGCCGGCGGGCATACCCTGCTGCCGACGATGAAGCAGCGCCTGGCCTCGCCGGCCGCGCTGGTCGATCTCTCGTCCTGCGCCGATCTCAAGGGCATCGCCCGCAAGGGGCGCAACATCGTCATCGGCGCGATGACGACGCATGCCGAGGTCGCCGCCTCGCCGGATGTGCAGGAGGCGATTCCCGCGCTCGCTTATCTCGCCAGCCATATCGGCGATCCGCATGTGCGCCATCGCGGCACGATCGGCGGCTCGGTCGCCAACAACGATCCGGCGGCCGATTATCCGGCGGCGCTGCTGGCGCTCGGCGCCACTGTCGTCACCAACCAGCGCAAGCTGACGGCCGCCGAGTTCTTCACCGGCCTCTACGAGACGGCGCTGGAGGAGGGCGAGATCATCACCAAGGTCTCGTTCCCGCTTGCGTCGAAGGCGGGCTACGCCAAGTTCCGCAACCCCGCCTCGCGCTATGCGCTGGTCGGCGTCTTCGTCGCCAAGCGCGGCAGCGAGATCGCGGTCGCGGTCACCGGGGCGGGCGAGGGCGGCGTCTTCCGCTGGCCGGAGGCGGAGGCGGCGTTGAAGGCGCGCTTCACCGCGAAATCGCTCGACGGGCTGAAGCATCCCGCCAAGGGCATCAATGCCGACATGCATGCCGACGCCGAATACCGCGCCCATCTGATCGGCGTGATGGCGAAGCAGGCGGTGGCGCAGGCGACCGGGAAGGCGTGAACTCGACAACAGAATGGTCATCCCGGGCGAAGCGAAGCGCAGACCCGGGATCCATTCCTGAACGGCTCCGGCATGGATCCCGGATCGGCGCCGCTTACGCGGCTGGTCCGGGATGACTTCGGAAGGGACGGCAGCTTCCTTTCAATAGAAGAAGCGCTCCTCGGCGATCTTGCCGTTCTTCACCGTGTAGAGTCCGACCTCGTGCATCTTGCGGCGCTCGCCGCTCTCCTTGACGGTGACGTCGAAGTAGAAGGTCACGGCGAACTGCTCGCCGTTGAGATACGGGCCTTCGGTGGTGAACTCGTGCAGTTCATGGCTGGCGATCCACCACTCGCCCTTCTGCCGGACCGCGTCCTTGCCGCGGCAGACTTCCATCGGGCCCGGCATGTTCTCGTAGCTGACGATGTCGTCGGCATTGTAGGCGCTCGCGGCCTGCTCGTGCCGGCCATCCTTGAGCAGGGCGACGAAGTCGGTGGCGAGTTCGGCTGTGCTGGTCATGGTCCTGTCCTCCGGCCGCGATCCTGCAGAGCTTCGGGCTAGAACCTGTCAGCAGAGTGACGTCGACCGAGGCACCAAGAGTCCGTTTCGAAACGCCCTGACGCCTCATCCTGAGGAGCGATCGCAGATCGCGTCTCGAAGGATGCTCCAGTTGTCTCCGGAGCCTCCTGGAGCATCCTTCGAGACGGCCGCTACGCGGCCTCCTCAGGATGAGGGCTGAGTTTCCAAACAGGCGCTCAATGCAGGTCGCGCGTGTAGACGAATTTCGGCATGCTCCAGTTGAAGCGCAGCGCCATGATCCGCAGCACCAGCCCGACGGCCATGGCGAGGACGGTGACGAGGTCGTGCGGCAGTTCGACCCTGAGGCCGCCGACATAGATCAGCCCGGTGATGACCGAGACCGTCGCATAGAGTTCGCTGCGGAAGAGCAGGGGAATGTCGGCGCAGAGCATGTCGCGCAGCACGCCGCCGACGCAGCCGGTGATCAGCCCGGCGGTGATCACGATGATGAAGGGCTGCTGCATCTCCAACGCGACATTGCAGCCGATCACGGTGAAGAGCACGAGGCCGACCGCGTCGAGCAGCAGGAAGATCTTGCGCAGCCGGTACATGAAGCGGGCGATGAAGATGGTGAAGAGGGCCGCGGCCACCGTGATCAGCAGGTAGTGCGGATTCTTGACCCAGCTCAGCGGGTAGTGGCCGAGCAGCATGTCGCGCACCGAGCCGCCACCGAGGGCGGTTATGCTGCCGAGCATGCAGACGCCGACCCAGTCCATGCTGCGGCGGCCGGCCGCCAATGCGGCCGACATGGCTTCGACGATGATCGCGACGATGTACATTGCGCCGAGCACGCCGGAATCTCCGCTCGCTATCCTTGAAGTCCCTTAGGGACTAAGGATCGTGACAGGTCAAACCGGCCTTGCGAGACTGGTGCCGCTTCGACATCTGCCAAGACCGGGACCTCATGAAGCCTTCGCTGCCGACTTCCATCGACGAAACCCTGACTTTGCTGCAGGCGCAGGGCTATGTCGCCGACCGGGCCCTGGCGACGGTGCTGTTCCTGGCGCTCAGGATGAAGCGGCCGCTGCTGCTCGAAGGCGAGGCCGGCACCGGCAAGACCGAGATCGCCAAGGTGCTGGCTGCCGGGCTCGGGCGCCGGCTGATCCGCCTGCAATGCTATGAGGGGCTCGATCTCGCCTCCGCCGTCTACGAGTGGAACTATGCCGGGCAGATGATGGCGATCCGCCTCGCCGAGGCCGGCGGCATCGCGGGCGATCGCGAGCGGCTGGAGAGCGACCTGTTCTCCGAGCGCTATCTCGTCAAGCGTCCGCTCCTGCAGGCGCTGGAACCGCAGGAAGGCGGGGCGCCGATCCTCCTGATCGACGAGCTCGACCGTACCGACGAGGCCTTCGAGGCCTTCCTTCTGGAAGTGCTGGCCGATGCGCAGGTGACGATCCCCGAGCTCGGAACGGTCAAGGCGGCCGAGCCGCCGATCGTGGTCCTGACCTCGAACCGGACCCGCGAGATCCATGACGCGCTGAAGCGCCGCTGCCTCTATCACTGGGTCGGCTATCCAGACGCGGCCCGAGAGCTTGCCATCCTGAAGGCGAAGACGCCTGCCGCGCCGGCCAAGCTGGCGAAGCAGGTCGTCTCTTTCGTGCAGGCGATCCGCAAGGAGGAATTGTTCAAGGCGCCGGGCGTCGCCGAGACGCTGGACTGGGCGAGCGCTCTGGTCGAGCTCGACGCCGTGGCGCTCGACCCCGCGATCGTCTCCGACACGCTGGGCGCGCTGCTGAAATACCAGGACGACATCCAGGCGATGCAGGGCTCAAAGGTCGGCGAACTGCTCGACCAGGCCAAGCAGGCGGCGCGGGGGTAGCGCATCGTCATGGTCGGCCTCGTGCCGACCATCCAAGTCTTTCCCTTCATTCACGACGCAAGGCGTGGATGCTTGGGAAAAGCCCTAGCATGACGGAGTGAGCGATGAACGACGACATCAAGGCGATCGAGGCGGCGACGCAGGTCTATCTCGACGGGCTCTATGAAGGCGATGTCGAAAAACTCGCCTCGGTCTTCCATCCGACCAGCGCGCTGACCCAGTCGCTCGACGGCGAATTGAAGGTCGTGCCGCGCGAAAGCTGGTTCGAGGCGGTGCGGGGCCGCAAATCGCCGAAGGAGTCCGGGCTGGAGCGCGGCGACCATGTGCTGGCGATCGACCTGGTCGGGCCGTCCATGGCGCTGGTCAAGGTCAAGTGCCAGATGCCGCCGCGCTATTTCACCGACCTGCTCTCCTTCCTCAAGGTCGACGGTAAATGGGTCGTGGCGCAGAAGGTGTTCATGACCGAGACGGGGAAGTGACGAGGCACCTTCCCGCCATGGTCGGGCTTGTCCCGACCATCCACGTCTTCCTTCCTGCAATGTGGTGTTCAAGACGTGGATGCTCGCCACAAGGGCGAGCATGACGGTGGAGAGATGACCGGCAAGCTGCCCGAGAACGTCGCCTATTTTGCCCGCGCCTTGCGGATCGCCGGCCTGCGCGTCGGGCCGGGCGCCGTGGTCGAGGCGGTGGAGGCGTTGGCGGACGGCGCGCTCGGTGGGCGCGAGGATGTCTACTGGGCGCTGCATGCGATCTTCGTGAAGAAGCACGAGGATAGCGCGGTCTATGACCAGGCCTTCAGGTTGTTCTGGCGCCGGCGCGGGCTGATCGAGAAACTGATGGCGCAGATGTCGCCGGTGACGCCGCGGGTCGATGCGCCGCCGGAGAAGCCAGAGGCGGGGGCGTTGCGCGTCGCCGAGGCCTTTGCGCCGCCGCCCGCGGAGGAGGAACCGCCGCCGGTCGAGCTGACGGAATTGTCGGCGCGGCTGACGGTCTCCGAGCGCGAGACGCTGAAATCGCGCGACTTCGCCCAGATGAGCGCCGCCGAGATCGCAAAAGCGCGCCAGCTCATCGCGGAACTGCGCCTGCCCGACGATGCCGTGCCGACGCGGCGCTTCCAGGCCGCCCATGCCGGGGCGCGGATCGATCCGCGCCGCACCTTCCGTCGCTCGCTGCGCGGCGGCGGCGCCTCGATCGACCTTGCCTTCCGCGAGCGGGCGCAGGTGCACCCGCCACTGGTGGCGCTGGTCGACATCTCCGGCTCGATGGCCGAGTACTCGCGGATCTTCCTGCATTTCCTGCACGCCATCACCGAGCAGCGTCGGCGCGTGCATTCCTTCGTCTTCGGTACGCGCCTGACCAATGTCACCCGCAGCCTGCGCGCCCGCGATCCGGACGAGGCGCTGGCGCTGGCGGGCAAAGCGGCGCCGGACTGGGAAGGCGGCACGCGCATCGCCTCGGCCCTGCACGCCTTCAACCGCACATGGTCGCGCCGGGTGCTCTCCGGCGGCGCCGTCGTCCTGCTCTTCACCGACGGGCTGGAGCGCCATCTCGATGACGAGCTCGGCTTCGAGATGGACCGCCTGCAGCGCTCCTGCCGGCAGTTGGTGTGGCTCAACCCGCTCCTGCGCTATGACGCCTTCGAGGCGCGGGCGAGCGGCATCAGGGCGATGCTGCCCCATGTCGACTCCTTCCGGCCGATCCACAATCTCGCGGCGATGGCCGATCTCTGCGCCGCGCTTTCGCCCGATGCGCGGCAGGCCGGCGATCCGCGCCAATGGCTGAAGAAGGCGGGTTAGGGAGCGGCCGCTTCGGTTGTCTCCGTGGCGGCGTTGGCTCTTTCGAACCGTCCATGCGCCAGGAAATACAGGACCTGCCTGACGGCTTCGCGGTTGCGCATGATCAGCGGATGAGTGGCGTGCACGGTGATGTGATCGCTCATTCCGGCGACCTGCGTGCGCTCCACCGAGACCCGGCCGTCATTCGGCCCCGGCAGGAGCAGCGACGACAATGGATAGAGCGAGCGGTCGCCGGCGATCACACCGAGCGGATAGTCGACTGCGCCCAGCAGGCCTTGCAGCGCCTCCGGCCGCGCCGTGACCAGCTCGGCGCCGGCCGGGCCGAAGAAGGCGCGGTAGAACGGGTTCCCGCCCAGCAGGTCGGCGATCTCGCTGCCTTCATTCGGGGGCGCCAGCATCACGACACGGCCGAGACGTTCCGGGCGGTGCTGCGCGATAAGGGCGCGTGCAACCAGTCCGCCCATGGAATGCGTGACGAAATGCAGCCGGCCGTCCATTCCGTCCTCGAACGCTCCGATCGGCTGCTGCAATCCTTCTGCGATCTGCCGCAGGCCGGTCTGGCGGGCCGGGTAGTCGAGGTTGAGGGTCGCATAGCCTGCCGAATGGAGATGGCGTTCGAGGCTGGCGAGCGAGCCCGAGCGTCGCGCAATGCCGTGCAGAAGAACGATACCGTCCATGGAATTCGCCATCTTCTGTGCAAGGAAGGCCAGGTGCGAGCCGGGGCCCGGGATGCGGAGCTGATTTCGCCCATCGCATGCTCGAAAGCCGCGGCGGGTATGCTTAAGTAGCTGAGTCTCGTTGCGCGCCGGCGCATATGATACGGGCAATGCTTCAAGCTGCGTACAAGCGCGCCGGGGAGGGGTCGACAGCATGATCAGCACCGACACGGACATCCTCGCCACCGCCGAGGCCTGGGCCAAGGCCGGGCGCGGCGTCGCGCTCGCCACCGTGATCGAGACCTGGGGCTCGGCCCCGCGACCGGTCGGCTCGCATCTCGTCATCGACGGTGAAGGCAATTTCCTCGGCTCGGTCTCGGGCGGCTGCGTCGAGGGCGCGGTCGTCGAGGAAGCCGGCGAGGTGATCGCACAGGGCACGCCGCGCACGCTTGAATTCGGTGTCGCCGACGAGGCCGCCTGGAAGGTCGGCCTCTCCTGCGGCGGGCGTATCAAGGTTTTCGTCGAGCCGGTCCGCGGCAAGGAAACGAACTGATGGCCTCCTGGGAAACCCTCGCCGCCTTCGCGACGCTGACCTTGCTGGTCGCCTACTTCCCCGGCCCGGCGCTGCTCTACACGGCGGCGCAGACCATCGCCCATGGCCGCAAGGCCGGGCTGATGGCGATGCTGGGCATCCATCTCGGCTGCTATGTCCACGTCTTCGCCGCCGCCTTCGGCCTGTCGGCGGTGTTCAAGCATGTGCCGGAGCTCTACCTTGCGGTGAAGATCGCCGGCGCGCTCTATCTGGTCTGGCTCGGCATCGGCATGATCCGTTCCAGGCTCGGCTCGGCCGCGGACCAGCCGGTGGCGCCGCCGAAGACGGTGAAGCGGGCGCTGGTCGATTCCTTCATCGTCGAGATCCTGAACCCCAAGGTCGCGCTGTTCTTCATCGCGCTGCTGCCGCAGTTCGTCGATCCCACGGCTTCGCTGCCGGTCTGGGCGCAGTTCCTGATCCTCGGCACGATCGTCAATTTCGCCTTCTCCTCGGCCGATCTCGTCACCGTGTTCGGCGCCTCGCTGGTGATGAAGACGATGAAGGCGAGCCGCGCCGGCTTCGGCATCGGGCGCTGGCTCGGCGGCGGCATGATGATCGGGCTCGGGGTCAAGCTCGCCGTGGACAAGGGCTGAGCCATGGAGCTGTCGCTGCTTTCGGCGCTCAATGCGGAGCGCGCGGCGCGGCGCGCCGCGGTGCTGGTCACCGAGACCGGCTCGGGCGCGCAAAGACTGGTCAAGGCAGCCGAGCTGCAGCAGGACCCGCTGGCCGAGCTGATCGACCGGCAGTTGCGCACCGGCAAGAGCGGCTCGGTCGAGGTCGACGGCGTCGCCTATTTCCTGACCGTGCAGGCGCCGCCGCCGCGCCTGATCGTCATCGGCGCGGTGCATATCTCGCAGGCGATGGCGCCGATGGCGAAGCTGCTCGATCTCGACGTCACCGTCATCGACCCGCGCACCGCCTTCGCGACGCAGGAGCGCTTTCCCGAAGTGACGCTGCTGGCGGAATGGCCGGACGAGGTGCTGAAGCGCCAGCCGCTCGACGCCTACACGGCGTTCGTCGCGCTGACGCACGATCCGAAGATCGACGATCCCGGGCTCGTCGCGGCGCTGAAGTCCGACTGCTTCTACATTGGTGCGCTCGGCAGCCGGAAGACGCATGGCCGGCGCCTGGAGCGTCTGGCCGCGGCTGGCTTCGGCGAGGCGCAGACCGCGCGTATCCACGCCCCGATCGGGCTCGACATCGGCGCCGTCTCGCCAGCCGAAATCGCGCTCGCGATCCTCGGCGAGATCGTCGCTACCCTGCGCGGCCCGCGCGGCAAGCCTGCATGATTGCCCCTATGAGTGCCTGCCCATGAAGTTCGGTTCCATCCCGATCGCCGAAGCGGCGGGCAGCGTCGCGGCCCATACGGTACGCGCCGGCGACGCCATCGTCCGCAAGGGCGCGACGATCAGCGTGCAGGACGCGGAAAAGCTGGCGGCGGGCGGGCTGACCGAGATCGTCGCCGTCCAGCTCGAGCCCGGCGATATCGACGAGAACACCGCCGCCGAGCACTTGGCGCGGGCGATCGCCGGACGGGCGGTGGTGACCGAGGCGCCGTTCACCGGGCGCGTCAACCTGTTCGCGGCCGCCGCCGGCGTGCTGACCATCGACACCGCGCTGATCGACATGCTCAACGGCATCGACGAGGCGATCACGGTCGCGACGCTGCCGGCGCTGAAGGCGGTCGTCGCCGGCGAGATGGTCGGCACGGTGAAGATCATTCCCTATGCCGTGCAGGAACGGCAGATCGCCGAGGCCCTGGAGCGGCTCGGCACCGGCAAGCCGATCGCGGTCACCGAGTACAAGCTGAAGTCCGTCGCCGTGGTCTCGACCCTGCTGCCCGGCCTCAAGCCCTCGGTGGTCGACAAGACCTTGCGGGTGATGGCCGAGCGGCTCGAGCCGGCCGGCGGCGAGATCGTGCTGGAGCAGCGCGTGCCGCATGAGAGCCCGCCGCTCGCCAGGGCGATCCGCGAGGCCGCTGCGGGACCTGCAGATCTCGTCGTGGTCTTCGGGGCGTCGGCGATCACCGACCGGCGCGATGTGGTGCCGCAGGCGCTGGTCGAGGCCGGCGGGCGCATCGAGCATCTCGGCATGCCGGTCGATCCCGGCAACCTGATGCTGATCGGCGAGCTCGACGGCAAGCCGGTGATCGGGGCGCCCGGCTGCGCCCGCTCGCCCAAGGAGAACGGCTTCGACTGGGTGCTGCAGCGCTGCCTCGCCGGCATGCCGGTAAGGCGCGCCGATATCCAGGGCATGGGGGTCGGCGGACTCCTGATGGAGATCATCTCGCGGCCGCAGCCGCGCGCACCCGGTCATGCCGCGGTCGCGCCGGTCGCCGGGCTGGTGCTCGCCGCCGGCCGCTCGACCCGCATGGGCGCCGACAACAAGCTGCTACAGCCTGTCCGCGGCGAGCCGCTGGTGCGCCACGCCGTCAAGGCGCAGATCGCCTCGCGGGCCACGCCGGTCCTCGTCGTGGTCGGCCATCAGGAAGCCGAGATCCGGGCGGCGCTGGAGGGACTCGACGTCCGTTTCGTCCGCAATCCCGATTTCGCCGACGGTCTCGCGAGCTCGCTGAAGGCCGGCATTGCGGCCCTGCCGGCGGAGGTAGAAGGCGTCGTCGTCTCGCTCGGCGACATGCCGAACGTCACGCCCGGCGTGATCGACCGGCTGGCCCAGGCCTTCGCCGATCGGCCGGACGCGGTCGCGGTGGTGCCGACGCTGCTCGGGCATCGCGGCAATCCGGTGCTGCTGTCGCGGGCGCTCTTTTCCAGGGTGGCCGGGCTGTGGGGTGACGAGGGCGCGCGGCGCCTGCTGGAGGCGGCGGGCGATGCCGTCGAGGAAGTCCCGCTCGATGATCCCGCGATCGCGATCGATGTCGACACGCCCGAGGCGCTGAAGGCACTGACTGGCGCGCCAGTTCGCTCCTAACTCTACGCACAGGAGGCTCGCACCAGCCAGACTATCGGATACGTTTCGTACGGTCTGGCTGAGTTTCAGCGCTTCCAGTGGACGCCGAGCGTGGCGTAGGCCGCATTCGGCTGGTCGCTGGTCTGCTGCGCCCCGGCGGCGATGCGCCAGTTCAGGCCGAACAGCCTGAATCCGGTCAGGTGCAGGCCAAATCGCAGTTTGTGATAGTCCTGCTGGCGGTAGAATTCGATCTCGGGACCGAGATAGAGGTCCGGGGCGAGCTTCCAGCCCGGCGAGAGCCTGAGCCAGAAGCGCTGATCCAGTGTCGCGGCATAGGCATTGGCCTGGAGCAGCAGGTTCTCCAGCGGTGTCGCCCAGAGATCGAATTGCAGCCGGCCGCCGATCCGCTCGCTGAAGCTCGTGCGGTTCCGCGTCTCGCTGAAGACCGCCTCCAGCTCCGGCCCGGCCGACAGGGCGACGAAGAGGTCGCCGATGCGCCATTCATAGCCGAGCCAGGCATGCGCCTCGGTCTTGACCATGCGCCCGCGTGCCGGGCTGTGCTCGGCCGGCTCGATGCTCTCGCCCCATTTCAGCCCGAGCCGGAAGCCGCTGGCGTCGAGCCCGCCCTGCCCGAAGGCGCGCTTGAAGCCAACGGCGCCATGGCTCTTGCTGCGGTCGGTCTCCAGCGAGGCGAAGATCACCATGGAGAGCGGGCTGCGCTCAAGCAGAGCGCTGTCGGCCGCGGCCGGTGCGGAGCCGAGGGCAGCCGTCACGGCCATGACGGACCCTGCAAGCCTCCTCGCCCCGTCGGCGACGCCCCACGCCACGCCTACGCCCCCTCGGCTCTTGAAAACGGCCGATCACGCTACGGGGAGGAAGTCTGGCAGCAGATGAAATTCTTGCAAGTTTTTGTTAACTATGGCGGCGCAGCCTGATGACATCGGCCAGCCTTCTTTTCGCAGAGGAGTGCATCGTGTCATGGCATCCAAAGAATTCATTTGCCAGCTCGCCGGCTACGGCCTGACCACCGCGAACATCCTCTACCGCCTGCCGGACCATCCGGCTTTCCTGCAAAGTTACATCTGGCAGGAATACGATCTGGCGCCGCGCTTTCCCGAGCTGCGGGCCTTCCTGGATTTCTGGCGGCGGGAGCTGGAGGGGCCGCTGCATTCGGTGACCGTGGCGCATTCGCGCCTGATCCGGCCGGCCGAGATCGTCAGCGTCAACGGCGTGCTGACCTTGCATTGAAGCCGTGCGCCGCCCCGGGGTTGTTGGGCCGGCGCCCGCCATGCTAGGCCGCAGGACCAGCCCTTCGCCCGGCGACAAAGCTTGTCCTCTCCACTGCGCACTTCCGGCCTGCTGCACGCGCTCGCCAGCCTTCCCGGCCCGCGCATCGCTGTCGGCGACATCGTCGCGGCACTGCGGGACCGGGCCTATGCGCTGCTCGTCGTCCTGCTCGGCCTGCCGAACTGCCTGCCGATGCCGCCGCCGATCCCGCTCGTCTGCGGCCTGGTCCTGGCCTTCATCGCGATGCAGATGCTGATGGGCCGCACCACGCCATGGCTGCCGCAGCGCCTGCTCCGGCGCAGCATCGCCCAGGCCGATCTTGCGCGGGCGGTCGGGCGCGCCCTGCCGCCGCTGATCCGGCTCGAGCGCTTCTCGCGGCCGCGCCTGATGATGCTGGGGGGGCCGGTGGCGCTGGCGTTGCTCGGCGTGCTGCTGCTGATCCTGGCGCTCGGGCTCGTGGTCGCGGCGCCCTTCATCGGCCAGATTCCGCTCGGCCTCGCGGTCTGCCTGGTCGGACTCGGACTGGTCGAGCGGGACGGGGTGCTGATCGTCGGCGGGGCGGTGGTGGGGGCGATCGGCCTCGCGCTCTCGGCCGGCTTCGCCTATGCGCTGGTGGCTTCGATCGCCAGCCTGTTCTGAAAGCGCTTCGGCTCCCGCTCAGGCGGCGAGCTGCTTCTCGAAGGGCAAATCCAGCGCCAGCAGCCTGTCGATCTCGCGGGGCGGGACACCCTTGGAGAACAGGAAGCCCTGCAGTTCGTGGCAGCCGACGGCCTGGAGGAAACGGTGCTGCTCGGTGGTCTCGACCCCCTCGGCGCAGACGCGCAGGCCCAGCGCACGGCCGAGATGCACGACCGAATGCACGAGGATCGCGGATTCGCCGGTCGTCTCCATGTATTCGAGGAAGGAGCGGTCGATCTTGATCTTGTCGAAGGCGAAGCGCCGCAGATAGATCAGGCTCGAATAGCCGGTGCCGAAATCGTCGAGCGCCAGGCCGATGCCATGGGCGCGCAGGTCCATCATCGCGTTCTCTGCGGCGTCGGCATCCTCGACGACGACGCCCTCGGTCAGTTCCAGCTCAAGCCGGGCAGGGTCGAATCCGGTCTCGTCGAGGATGCGGATCACGCTCGCCACGAAGTCCTTGTGGCGGAACTGGATCGGCGAGACGTTCACGGCGAGCTTGATGCCCGGCCATTTCAGCGCCTGCTCGCAGGCGCGGCGCAGCACCCATTCGCTCAGCGGCATGATCAGGCCGCGTTCCTCGGCGATGCCGATGAACTCCGAGGGCGGGATCATGCCGTGCTCGGGGTGGGGCCAGCGCACCAGCGCCTCGACGCCGACGATGGTGGCGCCGTCGATCGAGACCTGGGGCTGGTAGTGCAGCAGCAGTTCGTCGCGGTTGATCGCGTTGCGCAGGTCATCCTCGACCATGCGCTTGACCTGGAGCGCCCGGTTCATCTGCGGCTCGAAGAAGGAGTAGCGGTTCCGCCCTTCGTTCTTGGCCTGATACAGGGCGGTGTCGGCGAGGCGCATCAGCGTGCCGCGATCGGCGCCGTCCTGGGGCGCATGGGCGATGCCGATCGAGCAGCCGATGGTGACGGCGACGCCGGCGATCTCGAAGGGGGCAGTCAGGGCGTCGAGGATGCGCTGGCCGAGCACGGCGCTGGCTCCGGGCTCGTTCATATGGGTTTGGATGATGCCGAATTCGTCGCCGCCGAGGCGGGCGACGGTGTCGCCGAGGCGCAGGATCGTGGTCAGCCGCTTCGCCACCTGCCGGATCAGCTCGTCGCCGGCATTGTGGCCATAGGTGTCGTTGACGGCCTTGAAGCGGTCGAGGTCGAGCATCAGGACGGCGAGCGCGCTCTTGGTGCGGCCAAGCTGGGCGAGTTCCTGGTCGAGCCGGAGATCGAAGGTGCGGCGGTTGGGCAGGTTCGAGAGCTCGTCCTGCCCGGCCAGGCGCTGGATCTGCTGCTCGCGAAGGGTGATCTGGGTTCCTGCGTGGCGCAGACGGAAGAAGACGTAGGCGAAGATTCCGATGAAGAGCAGTCCGACTCCGGCCAGGGCCCAGAAGAACTGCCGCATCATCGTGTCCCCAGGCCGGTCCGGGGTCCAGGTCAGCCAGGCCCTGACGGCACCGTCGGGCGAGGCGATGTCGCGGCGCAGCAGCGCATCGGGCGGCTGCTGGGTGACCACCCGGACACCCGCGATCCGGTACTGGCGGGCTAGGTCGTCCATCAGCGGCTGGGTGGTGCGGCGATAGCCGACGATGTAGGCCGCGCCGTCAGGGGCCAGTGCCTTCTCGCCCGGGACGCTGCCGGCCCTGATGTCGGCGACGATCAGTCCGAGCGTTTCGTGGCCGTCGTGACTGAGAAAGGCCCGCAGCGGCCCGTTGGTCGCGGCCGGCTCGTGTGGCGTGGTGACGGCCGCCGCTCCAGGCAGTTCGCGGGAGAAATGGCGCAAGCCTTCATAACCGGCCTGACCCGCCGAAACGCCGCCTTCGACGCCTGCCAGGACCTCGCCGGAGGCGCTGACGAGATAGACGCCGTCGAGATCGAGGAAACGGTTGGCGAGCCGGGTGAAGGCCCATTGCAGCGCCGGGCGTGGCAGGCTTGCGTTGAAGATCGGCTGGAGCAGCCCGGCATCCCGCAGATTGTCGAGGCGCTGCCTGCGCAGGCGAACCTGGTTCTCGATCGCGGCCTCGATACGGTCACGCTGCCTTTCGGCCTCGAGGTGGTTGGCGTCGAGCGTGATGGCGAGGATGACGCTGATCGCGGCCGCAGCGGCAAGCGCGAAGGCGCAGGCCAGGGTCGCCACCGTGCCCGTCAGCATGCGTGCAGACGATTCCGAATTCGGCAATCGAGCAAAAAGCGGCAAAATGCTCCACCTGTCCGGGCGCACGCAGATGGTCCACTTTGTCAGGCGAATCTTGCCATCCGGTTTCCATTGGCGGCACGAATTCACAAGATTCCGTGCCGACGGCAGCTAAAACACGCTGCGGCGGCCTGAGCAGGGCAGGCCGCAGCGGGGATGGATCCTGGCTCCGCCACCTACAGGAAAGCCAGATATGTATCTGGTTTTGTGAATATTTTTGCCAGGTGGGCCAGCCGCCGCCTGCCAGCGTCGGACGCGTTCAGGTATCCGAAGGTTCGTAAGGTGGGCGCGGGATCGCCATATGCGCTGCGCGCAAGGCCGCCGACCAGCGTTCGCGCAGGTCGTGGAAATAGGGCTCGCCGGCCTCGATCCGGCGGTTTAGCTCCGGCCCCTGCGCGTCCCGGCGCAGCACGATCATGTCGATCGGCAGGCCGACGCCCAGATTGGAGCGCATGGTCGAGTCCATCGAGATCAGCCCGACCTTCAGCGCATCGTAGAGATGGGTCTTGAAGGTCACGGCGCGGTCGAGGATCGGCTTGCCGTATTTGTGCTCGCCGATCTGCAGGAAGGGCGCATCCATCCCGCATTCGATGAAGTTGCCGGCCGAGTAGATCATGAAGAGCCGCATCGGCTGGCCGACGATCTGGCCGCCGAAGAGCAGCGACATGTCGTATTTGACGCCGGCCTCGCGCAGCGCTTCGCCATCGGTCTCGCGCACGATGCGCACCGCGCGGCCGACGAGCTGGGCGGCGCGGAACATCGAGGGCGCATTCTGCAAGGTCTCGGGCTCGCCGGTTTCCGGATTGGGCACGCCCTCGTGCAGCAGGCTGACCACCGACTGGGTGAGGGAGAGATTGCCGGCGGTGGCGAGCGCCAGGGTGCGTTCGCCCGGCCAGGAGAAGATGTGCAGCTTGCGGAAGGTCGAGATGTCGTCGAGCCCGGCATTGGTGCGCGTGTCGGCGATCATCACGAGACCGTCCTGGACGAGTATGCCGGCGCAATAGGTCACGTGACGGGTCTCCTGAGCGGGCATACGCAGCAGTTGGTGCGGCGCAGCACAGCGGCTGGTATCAGGCCGCTGCGTCAGCGACAATGCGCGGGCTTGAGGCTGAGCCTTGCAGCCGGCTACTGCCCCTGCAGGCGCGGTTTCGCCGCCTGGGCGCGGACCTCGACCAGCAGGCTCTCGCCATTGCCGCCGGTGCGGGCGCCGCGCACGGGCGCTGCATCCGCATAGTCGAGGCCGGCGGCGACGCGGATATGGGTGTCGATCGGGCAGAGCCCGTTGGCGCAGTCGAAGCCGATCCAGCCGTAATCGGGCAGATAGGCCTCGGCCCAGGCATGGGCGCCGCCGGCATGGGGCAGCGTTTCCGATTCCGCGACATAGCCGGAGACATAGCGGGCGGGTGCGCCGAGCGAGCGGGCGCAGGTCATGAAGACGTGCGCGACGTCCTGCGGGATGCCTTCGCCCGCTTCGAGGCAGGCGCTGGCGCCGATGCCGACGCGCTCGCCGGTCGGCACACAGGCGATCGTCTCGTGCACCGTCTCCAACAGCGCGTGCAGGCGCGAGAGGTCGCTGCCGCCCCTGGCCCTGACCTCGGCTTCGGCGGTCAGATCGCGCAGCGCGGCGCTCGGTTCTGTCAATCTGGTGTCACGCATGAACACCGCCGGCGGCACCTTCTCGGTGACGCCGCGGATCACGCCCGCGAGATCAACGGTTTCGACCATGCCTTTGATTTCGATCGCATAATTCTCGATCGGCCCGTCGGCCGAGAAGTCGTGGACGAGATTGCCGAACGGGTCCTGGCTGGAACGCAGCCGGCCGTCGATATTCGGCTCGATCCGCCAGGACATGACATGCTGGCCGTCATGGTCGCGGGGCGTCAGCCGCAGCACCTGCCGGAGCTGGCGCACCGGCTCGGCATAGGCATAGGCGATGCTGTGCGAGATCCGGATACGCATGGCGGCTGCTGGAGGTCCTCGGTTCCGTCGGTGGCGGAAAGCCTATTGCAGATACTGGTCGACGATGATTGCACCAAGGCGGTTGTTCTCGGTGATGAAGTCCTCGATGAATTCGTGCAACCCGCGCTGGATCACCGCGTCTATCCGCATGTTCGACAGGCTGGCCAGGGTTTTGCGGGCCTGGCGCTGGGCCGGACCATGCCGGTCATAGGCATCGCCGAGCGAGTCGAGGAAGCGCGAGATGCTCTCGTAGCAGCTCGCCAGCGAGCGCGGCATGCGCTTGTTGAGGATCAGCAGGTCGGCGATCAGGACCGGCTTCACCGCCTCGCGGTAGACCCAGTGATAAGCGGTCAGCGCCGAGACTTCGCGCAGCATCGTCGTCCACTGGAAGTAGTCGAGCGAGCCGCCGACCTGCTCGGTCTCGGGCAGGAGCAGATGATACTTCACGTCGAGGATGCGGGCGGTGTTGTCGGCCCGCTCGACATGCACGCCGAGCCGCGAGAACCAGTAGCCGTCATCGCGCAGCATCGTCCGGTAGGCCGAGCCGTCGAAGACGAGCGAGACGTTCTTCACCCAGTCGAGGAAGCGGGCGAACTCCTCCCGGTCCATGCGCTTGCGCTCGAAGCGCTGCAGTTCCAGCCAGGCGCTGTTGAGCGCGTCCCACATCTCCGACGTCAGGGCGGTGCGGACCGCACGCGCATTCGAGCGGGCGAGGGCGAAGCAGTTGCGGATCGAGGACGGGTTGTCCGGGTTGAAGGTGAGGAACTCGCAGACATTGCGCTCGTTCGCCTCGTCATAGGCGAGGGCGAAAGCATCCTCGCAGCCGGCGGTGGCGACGGCGCTCTGCCATTCGGTGCCGGCGCCGCCATAGGCGGAAGGCAGGTTGGTCAGGCGGGTCGTGGCATCGAGGATGCGGGCGAGGTACTCGGCCCGTTCGACATAGCGCGAGACCCAGTAGAGGCTGTCGGCGGTGCGCGAAAGCATGGTCAGGTCCGGGTTTCCGGGGAGAGGCGGGGAGAGGTGAAATCAGGCTGCCTCATGCGTCGAGCACCCAGGTGTCCTTGGTGCCGCCGCCCTGGCTCGAATTGACCACCAGCGAGCCCTCCTGCAGCGCGACACGGGTGAGCCCGCCGGGGACGCAGGAGATGCCGTTGGCGCCCGAGAGCACGTAGGGCCTGAGGTCGACATGGCGAGGCGCGACGCCCGACGCGACGAAGGTCGGGCAGGTCGAGAGCGCCAGCGTCGGCTGGGCGATGAAGCCCTCGGGCTGGAGCTTCAGCTTCTGCCGGAAGGTCTCGATCTGGGCCTTGCTGGCATGGGGGCCGACGAGCATGCCGTAGCCACCGGAGCCGTTGACCTCCTTGACCACCAGCTTCTCGAGATTGTCGAGCACATAGGCGTTGGCCTCGGGCTCGCGGCAGCGATGGGTCGGGACGTTCTTCAGGATCGGCTCCTCGCCGGTGAAGAACTTCACGATCTCGGGCATGTAGCTGTAGACCGCCTTGTCGTCGGCGACGCCGGTGCCGACCGCATTGGCCAGCGTGACGTTGCCGGCCTTGTAGGCGCCGATGATGCCGGGCACGCCGAGCACGGAATCGCCGCGGAAGACCAGGGGGTCGATGAAATCATCGTCGATGCGCCGGTAGATCACGTCGACGCGCTTCGGTCCTTGCGTCGTGCGCATGTAGACGACGTCGTCCTTGACCAGCAGGTCCGAGCCCTCGACCAGCTCGACGCCGAGCTTGTCGGCCAAAAACGAGTGCTCGTAGAAGGCCGAATTGTACTGGCCCGGCGTCAGCAGGCAGATCGTCGGGTCGGAGGAGGCGGTGCGCGGCGCGACGGAGCGCAAGGTCGCGAGCAACTGGTCCGGATAGTTGTCGACCGGCGCGACGCGGTGGGTCGCGAACAGCTCCGGGAAGAGTCGCAGCATCACCTCGCGGTTCTCCATCATGTAGGAGACGCCGGACGGCGTGCGGGCATTGTCCTCCAGCACGTAGAAGGTGTCGGCGTCGACGCGGACGATGTCGATGCCGGCGATATGGCAGTAGATGCCGTGCGGCACCTGGAAATCGACCATCTGCAGCTGGTAGCAGGCATTGCGATAGACGAGGTCGGCCGGGATGATGCCGGCCTTCAGGCATTCCTTCGGGCCATAGACATCGGCGAGGAACATGTTGAGCGCGGTGACGCGCTGGCGCAGCCCCTTTTCCAGCTTGGTCCATTCCGGCTTGGTCAGAACGCGCGGGATGATGTCGAAGGGGATCAGCCGCTCGGTCGATTCCTCGTCGCCGTAGACGGCGAAGGTGATGCCGATGCGTCGGAAGAACAGCTCGGCCTGCGAGCGGCGCAGGGCCAGCACTTCCGGCGGCGCTTCCTTCAACCAGCGGTCGAGCTCGGCATAGGCCGAACGCAATCCGCCTTCTCCCCCCGTCATCTCATCGAACGCCGGCATGCAGGCTTCTTCCCCTGTTTCAGGTAGCCTATGCGCATTCGAAGCCGTTCGGAAAGGGGCCTGTTGCCAAGCACTTTGGCGAGGCTTGCCTGTTTCTTGGGCAGAATGCGCGCGCCGTCGTTCAACCCTGCCGGGAGCGGAACGTTCCACTCAGATCAGCCCGAGCCCCTTGAAGCTGGCATGGCCGTCGCGGCCGACGATGATGTGGTCGTGGATGGCGATGCCGAGCGGCTTGGCGATGTCGACGAGCTCGCGGGTCATGCGCATGTCGGCGCCGGACGGCGTCGGGTCGCCGGATGGATGATTGTGCACTAAAATCAAGGCCGTAGCCGAGAGTTCCAACGCCCGGCGCATTACCTCGCGGGGGTAGACCGGCGTATGATCGACGGTGCCGGTCTGCTGCACCTCGTCGGCGATCAGCGCGTTCTTCTTGTCGAGGAAGAGGATGCGGAACTGCTCGCGCTCGGCGAAGGCCATGGCGAGCCGGCAGTAGTCGATCACCGAAGACCAGGAGGACAGTACCGGCTTCTTGGCGACCTGGCCCTTCATCGCCCGCTTCAGCGCCGCCTCGACGATCTTGAGATCGAGCGCGACGCTCTCGCCGATGCCCTTGACCTCGGTCAGCCGCGAGACCGGCGCGCCGATCACCTCGGCGAAGGAGCCGAAATGCTGGATCAGCTGCTTCGCCAGAGGCTTGACGTCGCGCTGCGGGATTGAGCGGAAGAGCAGCAATTCGAGCAGCTCGTAATCGGGCAGGGCGCCGTCGCCGCCTTCGAGGAAGCGCTGGCGCAGCCGCTCGCGATGGCCGAGATGGTGCGGCTCCTGATTGTCGATTTTATTGTCCTGCAATTTTTTTGACACGTGACGCAACGTCTGGTTGGCTTTTCCCAAAGCAATACCAGAGGGCGGGCAATGGCAAGGAAGCTTCTGCTGTCGCGTCTCGTGGCGCAGGTCCAGAACGGCGAGCTCTCTCGAGAGGAGGCCAAGCGCTATTTCGTCATCGACCCTGCGGCAGGCTCGCCCTTCCTGCCGGGGCTCAAGCTGAACAGCCGGACCGTCGACACCGCCGGCCTCGCGCAATCCGCCAATGCCATGGCGACCGCGCTGGCGCGCGATATCGACATTCTTGACCCCTTGCGGGCCGCGACCGCCGGTGCCTTCGCGCACAAGGCGACCACGCCGAAGGGCGCGGTGGCAGCCGCCGCGGCCGGCGCGACCATCCTGGCCGAGGGCGATTCATGGTTTGACCTGCCGCTGGTCTATCCACGCACCCTGGTCGACTTCCTCGGCGAACGGCACAAGATCGTCACGCTCGCGCAATGGGGCGACACGCTCGAGGACATGGTTGCGTCAGCCCAGTTCGTCGAGCCGCTGAAGACGAAGGCTTTCAAGCATTTCCTGTTCTCGGGCGGCGGCAACGACATCGTCGGCGGCGGGCGCATCCAGGATTTCGTGCGGCAATACGATGTCGGCCATCCCGCGCCGGGCGATGCGGCCTGGTACGTCAAGGATGCCTTCGTCGACGCCCTCGACCGCGTCATGGCGCTCTATCGCAAGATCGCCGCGATCGTGAAACGGACCTCGCCCGCGACCAAACTCGTGGTCCATGGCTATGCCTGCGTCCTGCCGCAGAAGAACGGCGCCTGGCTCGGCCGGACGATGGAGGAGTTCCTGGGGCTCGATCCCGTCCACAAGGCCGATCTTTGCCGGGCGATCGTCAAGGTCATGCTCGACGCCTTCAATATCAGGCTGAAGCAGTTCGCCGACAGCTCGAACGGCGCCATCGTCTATGTCGACCTGCGCAAGGCGGTGAAACCCGACGAATGGTATGACGAGCTGCATGCGCGCGAGGTCGCGACGAAACGGTTCGCGCGCACCTTCGAGACAACGCTGGGGCTGTAGCCGGAGCGTCCGGCCAATGCGGCAGGGCCGCGCCCCTGGGCGCTATCGCGGCGCGAGCGGGTTGTCGCGGCCGGCCGGCGAGAGCGTGAAGATTTCGCAGCCATCGTCGGTGACGCCGACCGTGTGCTCGAACTGGGCCGAGAGCGAGCGGTCGCGCGTCACGGCGGTCCAGCCATCGGAGAGCACCTTCACGCTCGCCTTGCCGAGATTGATCATCGGCTCGATGGTGAAGAGCATGCCGGGCTTCAGCTCGGCGCCTTCGCCGGGGCTGCCATAGTGCAGGATGTTAGGCGCGTCGTGGAAGACCTCGCCGAGGCCGTGGCCGCAGAAGTCGCGGACCACCGAGCAGCGCTCGCCCTCGGCATAGCGCTGGATCGCGAAGCCGATATCGCCGGTGGTCGCACCCGGGCGCACGGCGGCGATGCCGCGCAGCAGGCTCTCATAGGTGATCTCGATCAGCCTCTCGGCCTTGCGCGGAATGTCGCCGACGCCGAACATCCGGCTGGAATCGCCGTGCCAGCCATCGAGGATCAGCGTGTAGTCGATGTTGACGATGTCGCCTTCGCGCAACGGCTTGTCGTCGGGAATGCCGTGACAGACGACGTGATTGATCGAGGTGCAGATCGACTTGGTGTAGCCGCGATAGAACAAGGTCGCCGGATAGGCGCCGTTGTCCATGGCGAACTGGAAGGCGAGGTCGTCGAGGCGCTGCGTCGTCACGCCGGGCCGGACCTCGTCGGCGAGCATGTCGAGGCCCTGCGCGACCAGGCGCCCGGCCTTGCGCATGCCGTGAAAGGCCTCGGCGCCGTGCAGCTTGATGGCGGCTTCGCGTCTCACGCGCGCGATCGATTCATCGAGGGTCATGTCGAAAGGGGCTCCTTGACACCCTTATCTATTGGGTTTGGCCAAGGGTGCAAGCTGGCGGGTCGCCGCGGTAATGCTGGCGCCAGGCGGGTTTGCCGTGTACAGCGCGCCAATGGCAATTAATGACATTCAGTCGGGCGAGGAACAGCCCTACGGAACCTTTGCGCCGCAGGGGCTGGTTGCGCGGATCATCGCGCGCACCCGCCGCGCCTCCGGCTCCTTTCTCGGACGCAAGTTCGCCTTCGCGCTGCGTCGGCTCGGCCTCAGGACCCTGAAGGGGCGGCCGGTCGACATCGAGGCGCTGGGCGCCCAGATGCGCCTCTATCCGGACGGCAATGTCTGCGAGAAGCGCGTGCTGTTCACGCCGCAATATTTCGATGCGCAGGAGCGCGAGCTGCTCGCGGCGCGGATCGGCGAGGGCTTCTGCTTCATCGATATCGGCGCCAATATCGGGGCCTATTCGCTGTTCGTCGCCGCCAGGGCAGGGCGCCGGGCCCGCATCCTCGCCGTCGAACCGCAGCCGGAGATCTTCGCACGGCTGACCTACAACATCGCCCGCAATCCGTTCGGCACGGTCAAGGCGGTCGCCTGCGCGCTTGCCGACAAGCCGGGCGAGCTGACGCTCTTCCTCGATCCCGCCAACAAGGGGGAATCGAGCGTTCGTCTCCTGCGCTCCAGCACCTCGACCTCGGTGCGCGTGCCGGCGACGACGCTGCTCGCGCTGATGCAGAGTGAGGGCTACGAGAAGCTCGATGCGATCAAGCTCGATGTCGAGGGCGCCGAGGACCTGATCCTCGAGCCCTTCCTGCGGGATGCGCCCGAGGCGCTTTGGCCCGGCTTCATCATCATCGAGGATTCGCGCGCCCGCTGGCAGGTCGATCTTCCCGCCCTGCTGGAGGCCAAGGGGTACCGCCTGCTGGCCCAGACCCGGCTCAACCTCGTCTACGAGCGCAAGGCGTCCTGATCCACCTTTCCGCGCATGGCGGTTCCGTCCCGAACGGCGCTTGAGTGGCCGGGCGCAAGGCGCTTAGCTCATGGCCGCGCAGGCGGCGCCATTCTCCGCTTCGATACTGAAGGAGTCTGCCATGAGCGCGCCATCGAACAAGGCTTTCGAGCCACCGGTCACCGCCGCGATCCTGGTCATCGGCGACGAGATCCTGTCGGGGCGCACCAAGGACAAGAATATCGGCTACATCGCCGAGTTCCTGACCAATATCGGCATCGAGCTGCGCGAGGTCCGGGTCGTGCCGGACCTGATGGACGAGATCGTCTCGGCGCTGAACGCGATCCGCTCGCGCTATACCTATGTCTTCACCACGGGAGGCATCGGCCCGACGCATGACGACATCACGGCCGATGCCGTCGCCTGCGCCTTCGGGGTTTCGATCGACTACGACCCGCGCGCCGTCGCCATGCTGTCCGAGCGGTTCCCCCCCGACCAGCTCAACGAGGCCCGGATGCGGATGACGCGCATCCCTGCAGGTGCCGACCTGATCGCCAATTCGGTGTCTAAGGCGCCGGGCTTCCGCATCGGCAATGTCCACGTCATGGCCGGGGTGCCGGCGATCATGCAGGCCATGCTCGACGTCGTCGCGCCGACCCTGAAGACCGGCGTCAAGATCCTCTCCGAGACGGTGCGCGCCGGGCTGCGCGAGGGAGATATCGGAACGCCGCTTGCGGCGATCGCCGCCGCCCATCCCGATACCGCGATCGGCTCCTATCCGTTCTGGTCGGAGACCGGGCCGGACACCAATCTCGTCGTGCGCTCGCGCGATCCGGAAAAGCTGATGCAGGCTGTCGCGGCGGTACAGGCGATGGTCGTGACGGAGCGCGCCCGGCTGAAGGGCTGAACTCCCGCGAACGACGCAGGCCGGAACAGTTGCCGGTTGCGCAGGGGAATGGTCTCCCCCGTTAACGTATAAGGCGATCTTGTGTCGGCTGGCGCGCATGTTTGCGTGTTGTTTAAAGTCTTTAAAACCTGCAATTCTCTCGCTTGATGCGCGATTGTCTTTATAGCGACCATGTCAGCGGTGCGGTGAAGTCTCGTTGTATTTTATAGTTGGTTTCGTCTCGGTTTGCGTTTGGTGTTATATTTACTTTGCATTCTGAAGTATTTGTTCGATCACGATTTGGTTATTGCGTTGATTTTCGAGCCCCTTAGCTGCCCGTAAACGGTCGTCGTCTATCCTCTATTTTCGCGGATCGGGGTCCGCGGTGCTGAATGCAAGGGGACGGGCATGCGGCTAAATCCATTCATGGGCGGCGCTTCGCGCCGCGAGCTCGAAGGTGAGATGGCGGCGCTCAGCCGCTCGATGGCGGTGATTTCATTCAAGCTGGACGGAACCATTCTCGACGCCAACGAGAACTTCCTTGCCGCGGTCGGATACACGCTGGAGCAGGTGCGCGGGCGCCACCACAGCATGTTCGTGACGAAGGAGGAGGCGGCCAGTTCCGATTACAAGGAGTTCTGGGCGAAGCTGGCGCGCGGCGAATACCAGGCCAGCCAATTCCTGCGGATGGCGGCCGATGGCAGCGAACTCTGGATCGAGGCAAGCTACAACCCGGTCCTCGATGCCGGCGGCAAGCCGGTGAAGGTAATCAAGTTCGCGACTGTGATCACCGCGCAGAAGAACCGCGAGGCCGACATGGCCGGGCAGCTCGGGGCGATCCGCAAGGCGATGGCGGTGATCGAGTTCTCGCTCGACGGTACGATCCTCGACGCCAACGAGAACTTCCTTGCCGTCACCGGCTATTCGCTCGCCGAGATCAAGGGCCAGCATCACGGCATGTTCTGCGAGCCGGCCTATCGCAATTCGCCGGAGTATCGCGCCTTCTGGCAGAAGCTCGGCCGCGGCGAATACGATGCCGGCCAGTATCTGCGCCTTGGCAAGGGCGGCAGGGAGGTCTGGATCCAGGCGAGCTACAATCCGATCTTCGACGCCAAGGGGCAGCCGACCAAGGTGGTGAAATACGCCACCGACATCAGCGAGCAGAAGGCGGCGCGCCAGCTCGCCCAGGCGGTGGCGGAGGCGCAGGCCGTGATCGGCCGGGCGAAGGACCGCGACCTGACCCAGCGCGTTCCGATGGCGGGCAAGGAGGGCGAGGTCGCCGATCTCTGCAACGGCATCAACGAACTCCTCGACAATATGGCGCAGGTGATCGGCGCCGTCGGCGGGATTTCCGGAAAGGTCGCGGCCGCCGCCGACCGGATCGCCTCGGAGAGCGTCAACCTCGCCGAGCGGACCGAGGCGCAGGCATCGAGCCTGCAGCAGACCGCGGCGACCACCGAGGAGCTCGCGGCCTCGATCAAGACCAGCGCCGGCAATTCGCGGCAGGCGGCGGCGCTCGGCGACGAGGCTAAGACCGTCGCCTCGCGCGGCGGCGCGATCGTCGCTGATGCGGTCACGGCGATGGGCCGGATCGAGCAGGCCTCGACCGCGATCGCCGACATCATCTCGATGATCGACGAGATCTCGTTCCAGACCAATCTGCTCGCGCTCAATGCTGCCGTCGAGGCGGCCCGCGCCGGCGATGCCGGCCGGGGCTTTGCGGTGGTCGCTTCCGAGGTCCGGGCGCTGGCCAAGCGTTCGAGCGAATCCGCCAACGGGATCAAGGAGCTGATCGGCAATTCGAGCGAGCAGGTCCGCTCCGGCGTGAAGCTGGTACAGCAGGCCGGCAAGACGCTGGAGGAGATCGTCAGCGCCGCGACACGGGTCGCCGGTACCATCGCCGACATCTCCAGCGCCGCGGTCGAGCAGGCCAATGGCGTCGACGAGATGGCGCGGACCGTCGCGCATATGGACGAGATGACCCAGCAGAATTCGATGATGGCCGATGCGAGCTCCCGGCTCTCGCGCGAATTGCAGGGCGAGACGCAGGCGCTGGCGGGGCTGGTCGGCGCGTTTCGGCTCGGCGCCCGCAGCCCGGCCGACGAGATGGCGGCGAATCTGCGCGCCATGCTGCCGGCTGCGAAACCCGCGGCGGCCCCGGCGGCGAGGCCGCTGGCCCGCACCGCGGTGCGGGTCGGCAGCGGCGGCGCCGACGGCTGGGCGGAGTTCTAAAGGCCCCGAGCGGCCGGGTCAGCAATCCCGGCCGGCAGGGATCGCACCCCGCTGTGGCCATCGCAGCGGGGACAAGCGACCGGTTTGCTCTTGCGCGCGCCGGCCGGATGCGCTTTGCGGAAAAACCAGCCACGTTTTCCGCAGGACCGCCCCGCCATGGCCGAACCGACCAACAAGGCTTTCCCCGTTTCCTGGGACCAGTTCCATCGCGACGCCCGGGCGCTCGCCTGGCGCCTGGCCGATGCCGGCCCGTTCGAGGCGATGGTCTGCATTACCCGCGGCGGGCTGGTGCCGGCGGCGATCATCTGCCGGGAGCTCGGCCTGCGGATGATCGAGACGGTCTGCGTCGCGAGCTATCACGACTACAAGAACCAGACCGAGCTCAAGGTGATGAAGGAGATCGCGCCCTCGATCCGCGCCATCGGCGACGGCAAGGGCAAGGGCGTCCTCGTCGTCGACGACCTCACCGACACCGGCAAGACCGCCCGCGTCGTGCGCGAGATGCTGCCGAACGCGCATTTCGCCACGGTCTATGCCAAGCCGGCGGGCGTGCCGGTGGTCGACACCTTCGTCACCGAGGTCAGCCAGGACACCTGGATCTATTTCCCCTGGGATATGGCCCTGTCCTATGTCGAGCCGATCGCCAAGGGGCATAAGGGCTGAGATCAGCCCGCGCTCGGAGCCCTGAGCGCCACGACCATGCCGGTGATGGCGATGGCCATGCCGGCGATCTCCTGCGCCGAGGCCTTCTCGCCGAGCAGGAAGAAGCTGGCGATGGCGGTGACCGCCGGGACCAGCGGCAGGAACAGCGCCGCGCCGCCGGCACCGAGCGTCGCGACCGACTGGGTGTAGAGGAACAGCGCCAGCGCGCCGACCAGCACGCCCTGGTAGAAGGCCTGCAGCGCGACGGCCGAGAGCGGCACCTGCATCAGGTTGACGGGCTGCACGAGCGCGAGCAGGGGCAGCAGCAGGAGCGATAAGAGGCAGGTCGCCATGGTGACCTCGACCGCATCCGCGCCCCAGCGCCGGCAGAGCACGCCGAACACCGACCAGAGCAGCGCGATCAGCACGAAGAGCAGGTCGCCGATCCAGGCGCCCGCGCGCGTCGGCGTGTTGGACAGGGCCTCGAAGGCGAAGACGGCGATGCCGAGCACGAGCAGGCTAAGGCCGATGAGCCGGGCCTTGCCGGCGCGCTCGCCGAGCACGAACCAGGCGAGAATCGCGGTGCAGACCGGGATCAGGCCCGGCGAGATCACAGAGGAATGCAGCGCCGGCGCGAAATGGGCGCCGCCGACCAGAATCAGGCTGTAGGCCGGCCCGACCAGGCCGGTCAGCACCAGCGCCCGCTTCCAGCCGAGCCTGCCGACCGGGAAGGGCTTCAGCCGCTTCAGCGCGAAGGGCAGCATCACCAGCGAGGCCGCGAGGAAGCGCAGGATGGTGACGTCCCCGGCCGAGAGCCCGTCGGCGACCGACTGGCGCGAGACCACCGATTGCACGCCCCAGATCACGGCGCAGAGCAGGCCGCAGGCGAGGCCGAAGGCGGGCCGCGAGGCGAGGGGGATGGTCTTGGTCACGCGGCGGCTTTCGGGCGAAGAATGCCGGCTCTATGCGCGGGGGCGGGGCGAGCGGCAAGGGCGGGCAGGCGAGGGCGCTGCTCGCTGAATGCATGGACGCAACGTCATGCTCCGCCGGCGGATCACGGGCGCGGGGAACCCTCTCCTGGAAGGAGAGGGCAGGGTGAGGTGTAGGCCATTGGACCAGTGATGCGAGCGCCGCCAGCGCGGTCGGGTTCAGGCCAACAATTCAGCTTCCGAACACCTCACCCCTGCCCCTCTCCTTGCGGGAGAGGGGTTCTGCGTCGAGGCTCCGCGGCCGTCTCACTCCACGGCCGCGACGAGCCGCTCCAGGAAGCCGTCGATCGCCGCCTTGTCGATCCAGCGCAGCACGGCGACGAGGTCGTGCTCGGGGTCGATCCAGATCAGGTTGTTGCCGGCGCCCTGCGCGCTGAAACTGCCCGCCGGCAGCTTCGGGTTGGCGTTGAGCCACCAGAGGAAGCCGTAATTCGCCAGGGTCGGCGAGGGCACGAGCGACTGTTCGAGCCAGGCGGAGGGGATCAGCTCGCGGCCGTCCCAGACGCCCTTCTGTGCGACGAGCTGGCCGAAGCGGGCATGGTCGCGAGCGCTGATGAACAGGCCGCCGCCCCAATGGCCGCCGCCGGGAACCGACTGCATGCGCTCACCGTCGATCTCGACCCAGGAGGTCTCATAGCCCTCCCAGCGCCAGCCCGTCGATGCGCCGATCGGGTCCATGATGCGCTCGCGCAGCACCTCAGGCAGCGGCCGGCCGAAGCGACGCAGCAGCGCATAGCCGAGCGCGTTCACCCGGACGTCGTTGTACTCGTAGAGGCTGCCGGGCGCGCCGAGTTCGCGGCGCTGGCCTTTCCGGCTGTTGTCGGCGCCGACGCCGATCTGCCGGAAATGGTCGACCTGGTCGGACTTGCCAAAAATCTCGCCCTGCCATTCGCTGTTCATGTTGAGCAGATGGCGCCAGGTGATTTTTGCATTGTGCGGGCTGGCGAAATGCGGCCCGTCGACGCTCTTGCCGACGGGCTCGTCGATATCGGCGATCAGCCCGTCGGCGACGGCGAGGCCGGCCAGCACCGAAAGATAGCTCTTGGCGATCGAGAAGGTCATGTCGGCGCGCTCGACATCGCCCCATTCGGCGGCGACCCTGCCGCCCTTCAGCACGATGCCGGCCGGCCCGCCGCGCGGCTCGACCGGGCCGACGATCTCGGTCCAGGGACCCTTCTCGTCCCATTCGCGATTCCCGACATAGGCGCCGTCCGGATAGAACATGCTGCGCGGCCAGGGCGAGTCATGCGCCTGCGCAAAGGCGACGGCGTCCTGAAGGCGGGCGGAGGAGAGGGAGCTGGGCAAGGCGGGGACTCGCGGGAGGTGGAGGCTGGTGAGGCGGTTTTAGCATTGCCGCGCGGGGGAGTCTGCGGTTGCAGGCGCTTGCTGTGTAGCACTTGAGAGAATGGAAAAAAGCCAAAGAATACTCCCGCGAACGGGCTGCGACGCGCGATCTGACCGCAAGAGGTCGCGGCAGTGCTGTTTCTTTTGTTGAACAATATGCGCTAGGCAAGCGAGCCGCGCCGGCAGTGTAGGAGCGAATCTGGCGGGTTGGACCGGTGCCCGGAAGAGGCACTGTACTCAATATATAACGGCATTGAAAAATCGGGGGAAGTCGCCAAATGCCTGGTATTATTAGAATTAATGATCTACGAAACATCAAAAAGTTGCATTTCGTGATACCGGATCGTGGCGTTTGGCTACTCACTGCAGGGAATGGGGCGGGCAAGACATCACTGCTAGCGTGCCTTCGCAGGATTGGGCACCCAAATGCGTTTCCGGTGCATTTTGCGTCGTCTCTTCGTTCGAGCCGTTTGGATAATCATTCTGAAGGTTCTGTAACCTACGAAATTAATGGCGCGGCAGTGGAATATGCCTATCGTGGGGAACGCTGGACGCCACGTCCGCGTAGCAATGCTAATCTTTTTGAAAGATTCGGTTATGCCTCTGTAATCTACATTGGTGCGAGCGCCGAAAGAATTACTCCTAGGCCCGAGGATTTTGATACTCGACATATTCGTTCTGCAAGCTCAGTTATTATTGATGCTGCGAATGATATATTTGATACAGAAAAATTTTCGATGCTTCGGACTATAAATCTTGCGCGTGGCACTGGAAATGAGGCTTTTGTGCTCTCTCTTGGTGGTTCTCCAATTGCGTATCATTCAGAGAAGCATTTTAGTCTTGGAGAATTGTGTGTATTAAAGCTGTTGCGTATTCTTTCTCAGGTTAGTAATAATAGTATGATTATTGTGGATGAATTGGAGATGGCTCTTCATCCTAGAGCGCAAGTGAAGTTGCTTCGGTATCTTGAGGCTCAAGCTCGATTGAAATCTCTTACAGTTATATTTTCAACGCATTCTGTTACTCTTCTAAAGACAATCAATCGTAGACAGATTATATATTTGGATAAGCAAGACGATGGAGAGACGAAGCCTATCGTAGGGTGCTACCCAACTTATGCAATTGGAAATATCGCTGCGGACGAAGAAACTCTTCCTGATATCATGTTGTATGTGGAAGATGTCTTTGCTCGTGACGTCCTGACCGCTTTTTTTGAAATGTTTGCCAACGAGCGCTTCCAAGATCCGACAGAGCGTCCAACAACCAAGATTATTCCAGTCGGTGGGTTTAAAGAAGTCGTTGCATTCCTCGACCGTAACCGGTCCGTTCTGCCCGATCGTGTCGTCCAAAAAGCTATCCTGGACGAGGATGTCTCAAGTGAAACCCTGCTGACTTGGCGGCAAGGAAACAATCACTCGCAATTAGCAAAATTCCAACGCCTAGAACATGATATCGCATTTCTCCCATTTACACCGGAAGTAGGGCTGATGAACTATATCTCCGGAAATCAAGCGGTCTTCGAGCAGAGGCTGCGCGAGCGATGCGCCGACAATCAGCTTCGAATTGGAAGCATCGCACGCCGGTACGATAGGACGCTACAAGGAAGCCGCCTGAGAGATGCCGCGAAGAATAGCAAGGATGAATTGCTCAGGTATATTGAACAGCGAACGCAGCGCAGTGAGGATGTAGCGAGAGAGATTTTGAGCGGAATATTTGCTCAGTTGGCTTGGCTTCAATATCGTTCTGATTTTATGCCACTCTTTGGCGCCATGGTGTAATCGAATGGTGGTTCTGATGTACATGGCCGACGGATGCAGTCGAGCAGCGGGCGTGGGGCCTCTGAAAGCGATCAGTCCAACTCACACGCGTTCGGCCCTCACTCCTCCATCATCGTCTCCACGAACGTCGCCGGGTCCGTGCAGAACTCGCGCATGATCCGGAAATGCTGGGTCTGTTCGATCGTCACGGGATCGAGCCCGTATTTGGTCAGGCCGAGCAGGCGGGCGCCGGGATAGGCCATCAGGATCGGGGCGTGCGTCGCCATGATCACCTGGCATTGGCCGAGCCGGTCCATGCGATCAAGCAGTTTCAGGAACTCGATCTGGCGGGCCGGGGAGAGCGCCGATTCCGGCTCGTCGAAGATGAAGATGCCGCGGCGCTGGCAGCGCTCCTCGAAGAAGCGCAGAAAGCCCTCGCCATGCGAATGGGAGAGGAAATCGGGCGGGGCATGGCCGGAACTGCGGGCGGCGCTGTCGAGATAGCGCGCCACCGAGAAGAAGCTCTCGGCCCGGAAGAACCAGCCATCGGTGACCTTCGGCAGCCAGCTCGCCTTCAGTGCGCCCGCGAGCCGGCCGCCCATCGCCTCGACGGCTTCGGCATGGTCGACCGGGCGATAGCCCTTGCCGCCGCCGGCCTCGTCATAGCCGGCAAGCGCCGCGATGCCTTCGAGGAGCGTCGATTTTCCGGTGCCGTTCTCGCCGACGATAATGGTGATCGCCCGGTCGAAGGACAGCTCGAAGTCCTCTCGCAAGAAGGGCAGGCACCAGGGATAGGCCTCAGGCTCCGGCACCGCTTCGCGGTCGAGCCAGATGCGCCGGAGATAGGGCGCGGGCAGGCGGGGCGGGCTGCTTCGTCTCATGGGGGCTCGGGCGTGGGCAGTCGGTGGGTTGTCCTTCCTGATGCAACCCGGGGGCATCCTGGACAAGCCGCGAAGCGGCGCCGATCCGGGATCCATGCCTGAGCCTTTCCGCAGGAGGTTCAGGCATGGGGCCCGGGTCTGCCTGCGGTCGCCCGGGACGACCGGCGGTCCTTGCTCAATCGTGCCTTGGTCAAACGTGTCTTGCGCAAGCGTGAGCCTGGCCGGTGCGCGATGCGTCCGGCCGGCTCCCGCTCGTCGCAGCCGTCAGGAGCAGGCTCCGGCCGCCACCACCTTCGGCAGCAGGAAGCTGGCGAAGGCGGTGTGGCCCTCGGCGCTGAAATGCAGGCCGTCCGCAATTGATAGGCGCGGGCGAGCTGGCCGGGGCGATCGAGCATCACCAGGGCGATCTTGCGGTCGGACAGAGTGCGCTCGATCTGCGCGATCGCATTGGCCCGGTCCGGGCCGCTGTCGTTGCCGCCCGGCTGCAGGATCACGACCCTGGTCTGCCTGGTCAGCAGCTTCGGCAGGCGAGCCGCCATGCCGGAGGGCGTGTCGCCGGCGACACCGGCATTGACGACGCGGACCTTGCAGCCCTGCTGGCTCAGCATCGACTGGAGCTGCGCCGGATAGGCCTGGGAGCGTTCGACGCCGCCATGGCCCGCTCCCTTGCCGCGCCCCAGCGTATTGCTGGCGCCGAGCGCGACGATGTCGGAAGCGAGCGTCGATGTGGGGAGGAGAGCCAAGAACAGGCAGAGGGCATAGGCGCGCAAGTTGCGATCCTTTACTGTAATTCCGCGATGTTCGCACCAAATTCCGGGGCCTGCAATAGGCATTCACAAGCATTCGCATGTCGTTGTGCCGCGTTCTGCATGATGCCGTGCCGCATGGTGGCTGGGATGCGAGATCTCTTTCGCATCCGGGCGAGGTCGCTTTCCGACGGCTTTCGTCCTGAGGGAGGAAGCGGACGAAGCTGCGCCTGCCTCGCCGGCTTCCACCGCGGGGGTCTGAGGGGAACGCCATCCGAGGGAGGGCGCGGGCCGGGCGGCGTCGCAGTCGACGGCTGCGTGCCGAATGTCGATGTCTTCTGTCGAAGCAGCGCCATTGGCCGCCTCCCGGTCCCGCGCCGCGGTTCTCTATGGTGTCTTCGTCGTCTGGTTACGTCCGGCAGGACTGGGAGGGCCTCTCCCATCGACGAAAACCCCTCCGCGGTGGAACGGGCAGGCCGGCCGCAAAGGTGGATCACACCTTTGCGGAGCGCGCTCGCTCGGGCTCGCAAGGCCCTTTCGCCACGAAGACCGCTCTCCCGCCCGGCCTCATGATGCCTCGCGAAGCCCCCTCGGTTCGGGCGGGACGGGGAGAAGCATAAGCGCGGTTTTCGGGGCGGGGATTGTTTGGCGGGTTGTCCCCGGTGGCGACCGCTGCGCGCGAGGGAGAGGCGCGGGGAACCCTCTCCTGGAAGGAGAGGGCGGGTGAGGTGTGCGAGGTTTGACCAGCCCGCGCTGCGCCCACCGCCTAGTCGGGGGCAGGCTCACGATATCCCTCCCGGACACCTCACCCCTGCCCCTCTCCTTCCAGGAGAGGGGTTTTGCGTCGAGGTTCCTGCGCCTCGCGGCAGCCGCTGCTGCGGTGCCGCAACGCTTTTCGCGGTTGCGGTAGAATTGGAATCCTGCTCACCTGCGAGCCGCCTCATCAAACGATTTAAAAAGACGGAGAGCGGCGTGGCTGCGGAGGAATTGTCGCCATCGGTACTGGCGAGCGAATTGTCGGCTGCGATCGTGCAGGCGCGCTCGGATGCGCGCGAGGACCCGTTCGGCAATCCGGTCTTACGCGTCACGCTCTGGCTGACCCGCAAGATGGATCGCGGCGAGGTGACGCTCGCCGACACCGCGGCGCTGATCCGCCAGCTCGGCCGCGCCGCGCTCGCCGACCGGGCGGCGCGCGTCGCCTCCTATGTCGGGCTGGAGCGTGAAGAGGCGGAAGCCTATGCGGCGCTGGCGCGGCGCGTCGGCGAGGAAGCGAGCGCTTCGGCCCAGCCCTTCGAGGCCTATGGCGCGGCGCTGGCCCGCGTGCGCTTCGCGGCCGTCTTTACCGCGCATCCGACCTTCGGCATGAGCCGGGCGGTGGCGCATGCGCTGGCCGAACTGGCCTCGAACGAAGGCGAGGCGGCTGTGCTGAGGTCGGCCGATCTCTCCTTCCGGCCGGATGCGGCGATCACCCTGCAGGACGAGTTCGAGCAGGCGCGCTTTGCGGTGCGCAACGCCCGCGACGCGATCGACCGGCTGAACGCCGCCTTCCTCGCCGAGGCCCGGGCGCGCTGGCCGCAGCGCTGGCGCGAGCTCAGGCCGCGCGCCCTGCAGCTCGCCTCCTGGGTCGGCTCAGACACCGACGGGCGCACCGATATCGGCTGGTGGGACACGCTGCGCTACCGGCTGGAATCGAAGCGCGGCCAGTTCTTCCGCCTGCTGGAGAAGCTGCCGGAAGCGCCGGCGGCCACCGAGGTGAGGGCGCTGGTCGAGGCTGCGCTCGCGGCGGTCGAGCGGCAGCTCGCGCTATGCCCGCCCCTGAATAGCAAGCCCGAGATCGCGGCCTTGCAGGCCTTCTCGCTGTCGCTGGTCGGCGAGCGCGAGGCGGCTTTGCCGGAATCATCAAAGCTGCTGGCGGCGCTCGACAAGGCGATCGTGCTGGCCGAGGACGAGCCGACGGCGGAAGCGCTGGTGCTGGCGCGGGCCGGCGTCATCGCCCATGGCGTCTCGATCGCGCTGCCGCATTTCCGGCTCAACGCCTCGCAGCTTCACAATGCGATGCGCGGCGTGATCCCGCTCGACGAGGACCCGGCCCAGCCGGCGCAAAGGCGCGCCTTCCTCGCCGCCGCGAACCAGGCGCTCGCCAGGGCGACGCCGACGCCGGTCGACTTCGGCGCGCTCGCGGTCGAGCGCGCCTCGGCGGCGCGGATGATGATGATGGTGGCGCAGATCGTGAAGCATGTCGACGGCTCGCGGCCGGTGCGCTTCCTGATCGCCGAGACCGAGACCGGCTATACGCTGCTCTCGGCGCTCTACCTGGCGAAGCGCTTCGGCATCGCCGATCTCGTCGAGATCTCGCCGCTGTTCGAGACCTCCGATGCGCTGGAGCAGGGGCCGCGCATCATCGACGAGGCGCTGCGCAGCCCGCATTGGCGCGATTATCTCAAGCGCCATGGCAGGCTCTGCGTCCAGTTCGGCTATTCCGATTCCGGCCGCTATATCGGCCAGGTCGCGGCGACCTTCTGGGTCGAGCGGCTGCGCAGCCGCATCCTCGAATTGCTGCAGCGCTATGGGCTCACCGAGATCAAGCTCGTCATCTTCGACACCCATGGCGAGTCGGCCGGGCGCGGCGCCCATCCCGACAGCCTCAAAGACCGGCTCGCCTATCTCGATCCGGAATGGCCGCGGCGGGCTTTTGCGAAAGCCGGCGTCAAGGTCACTCGCGAGACCAGCTTCCAGGGCAGCGACGGCTACCTGCTGTTCGGCACCACGGGGCTCGCCGGGGCGACGGTCGCGCGTATCGCCGAGGCGGTGTTCGCCGATCCGACGGCGGGCGACGACGATCCGATCTATGCCGAGCCGGATTTCGCCACCGAGTTCTTCCAGACCGTGCGCGAGGAGATGACCCATCTCGTCGACGATCCCGGCTATGCGGCGCTGATCGGCACCTTCGGTCCGTCCTTGCTCGACAAGACCGGCTCGCGCCCGGCGGCACGGCAGAGCGATGCCGGCGGGCCGACGCTGATCCGCCATCCGCGCGAGTTGCGGGCCATCCCGAACAACGCCATCCTGCAGCAACTCGGCTGGCTGGCGAACAGCGTGCACGGCATCGGCCAGGCGGCGGGGCGGGCGCCGGAGCTGTTCGCGAGCATGCGCGAGAGTTCCGAGCGCTTCGGCCGGGCCTATCGCCTTGCGGCCCATGCCATGGCGAACAGCGATCTCGACGTCCTGCGCGCCTATCTCGACACGCTCGATGCCGGTTCCTGGTTCGACCGGGCGCGGCGCACGGAGAGGGAGGGGCGGCGCGACGAGCTGCTCGCCGTCGCCGAGGCGCTGGCGCGGCTCGATCTCGCTCCGGCGCTGCGGCGGCTGTTCTGGCGCTTCGCCTCCGACCGGCTGAAGCTGAAGGAGGCGGCGGGCGAGCCGCCGGCGATGCCGGTGCGGCTGGTCGCGCTGCATACGCTGCGGCTCGCGCTATTGCACCGGATCTGGCTGTCGGCGACGCATATCCCGGATTTCCGGCCGCATGCCGGCGTGACGCGCGAGCTCCTGCTCGAACGCATCCTGCGACTCGACATGGCCGGGGCGCTCGTCCTGCTCGGCGAAATCTTCCCGCTCAATCCCGATCCGGCGCTCGGCCTCGATTTCGGTGAGCCTGCAGGCCCGCGCGAGGGCGGCGCCTATGCGGCGCTGCATCGCGACGTGATCGAGCCGATGCGAGCGTGCTTTGCGCTGCTGCGCGAGATCTCGGGCGCGATCCAGCACGAGATCGGAGCGTTCGGCTGAGATCGCCTACCCGTCATGCTCGCCCCCGTGGCGAGCATCGACCTGTCGACTACCGCGTTTCGCGAAGGACGAGGTGGATGGTCGGGCGAAGCCCGACCATGACGCGAAGGCTCAGCCCGCTAGCGGCTCTGCAGCCGTCAGTCCTGCGCGAGGGTGCCGCGCAGCGGGCGGGAGGGCGGCATCAACGCCGCGATGCGGGCGTCGCCCTTCGGCGGCGTGAGGAAGGCCTGCGCGGGCTTGCGGGACATGCCGAGATCGTAGGGACGGCTCGGCGGCAGCGTCGCATTGGCGACGACATAGGAGGCCGAGCTTGTGGCCAGGGCGATCGCGGGCGCCGGCGCGGCCGGGGCGAAGGCGAGCGGCGCGCTGGCGAAGGAGGTCGAGGCCGAGGAGGCGCTGGTGGCGAGCGGCGCGGGCTCGGAGAGCGCGGCGACCTGCGAGCTCGGCTCCTCGATGCGGCGGCGCTCCGGGCGCTCGCCCTTGACGTAGAAGGCGTTGCCGCCGGCCACCGTGACGTAATGCATGTTGGGGTAGGAGAAGCGCAGCCCCGCCATGTGGAAATGCTTGGCGTTGCCGACGGCCTCGTTGCGCTTGCCGGCAAGGATGGCTTCGGCGGCGGCCTCCGCCTTGGGAAGGTCGCGGGCCACCATCGGGCGGGTCAGAACGCCTGAGGCGAACTGCTTGGGGGCGCCGACGACGCCGCAGATCGTGTCATGATAGCGCGGCGCGCCGACCCGGTTCATCACCACCGTGCCGACGCCGAGCAGGCCGGATTCGCTCGAGCGGTTCGATTCGAAATACATCGCGCGGACGAGGCATTCCTTCTCGCGCGGATCGGCCTTGGCCAGCGCGATGGCGCGCTTGCGGATCTCGTGGCTCTGCTTCGGCCCGGTGCTCGGAGCCGTGGTCGACGCGGTTTCGACCGGCGTCATGCTGCAGGCACCGAGGACCGGAGCTGCCAGTGAAACCAGGAGCGGGATCGCCTTGCGACCGTGGCGGCTTTTGCCGGAGAGACGGGTAGCGTTTGCAGCGATCTCGGTCCGCTTCATGCGGCAACCTCCTGATTACGGGATCGGGGCTGCCTCAAGCGGCGGTCCGTCATCTCCGGCAAGGAATCCCCATCCTCTTACCAGAAGGTTAATTTCGGAAGGAAGAGGCAAAGTTGTGCGGCGCGAGATGACGGTGGCGCACGCTCGAAAAGCTGTGGCGGGTTGTCGGAAGCTGCCCCGGCCGTTCGTCCTGCGGCTGCGGGCGCCTCACCTGAAAGCACGAGGCAACAACCGGGAGCCTGTCGATGACCGCGATCATCACCGCCTTCGAACGTTCGCCCGACCGTGGCAGGGGGCTCGCCCGCGACATGCGCGTGCGCTGGGCACTGGAAGAGGTCGGTCAGCTCTATGAGGTCCGATTCCTGTCGTTCAGGGCGATGCGCGAGCCCCTGCATCTGTCGCTCCAGCCCTTCGGGCAGATCCCGACCTTCGAGGAGGGCGACCTTGCCCTGTTCGAGTCGGGGGCGATCGTGCTGCATATCGCCGAGCGCCATGGCGGGCTTCTGCCGGGCGACGCGAATGCCCGCTCGCGCGCGATCGCCTGGATGTTCGCGGCGCTCAACACGATGGAGCCGCAGATCTTCGACCGCTCTCTCGCGACGATCCTCGAGCGTGATCAGCCCTGGTACGAGCAGCGGCTGCAGGCCCTGGAGAGCATCATCCGCAAGCGGCTCGGCGACCTCTCCAGGCGGCTCGGCGAGGCGGACTGGCTCGACGGCGCCTTCAGCGCCGGCGACCTGCTGATGGTGACGGTGCTGCGCCGGCTGCACGGCTCGGGCCTGCTGGAGGAGCATCCGAACCTTGCCGCCTATGTCGCCCGCGGCGAGGCGAGGCCCGCATATCGGCGCGCCTTCGCGGCGCAGCTCGCGGTCTTCGCCGCCGCGTCGGCGGGCTGATCGTGGTGCTGCCGGGCACAGGCCGATGGCGCGGCAGGCGTTCCTGCGTCACTTTTGCGTGACCACGCCTCGCTCTACTCTGAACGCAACCAAGGGAGGCCAGCACCGTGGCGCAGCTCGTTTTCGGCATGAACCAGTCCCTGGACGGTTATGTCGACCTCCATCCGGAGATGCAGGTGGGCCCGGCGCTGTTTCGCCACTGGACCGAGCATGTGCGCCGCCTGGCCGCCAGCATCTACGGCCGCCGCATGTACGAGACGATGCGGTATTGGGACGAGGACGATCCTGCCTGGGATGCGGCGCGGCGCGACTTCGCAATGGCATGGCGGAAGCAGCCGAAATGGGTGGTCTCGCGCTCGCTGAAATCCGTGGGCCCGAATGCGACGCTCGTCGCGGGGGACCTCGCCGCGGTGGTCCGTGACCTGAAGGCGCGGTTTGCCGGGGAGATCGCCGTTTCAGGGCCGGAACTGGCGCAAGGCCTGACCGAGCTCGGCCTGATCGACGAGTACCGGCTCTATTTCCACCCGGCCGTGCTGGGGCGTGGCAAGCCGTTCTTTGCCGGGGCGCGGCCGCCGCTCCGTCTCGTGGCCAGCGAGCCGATGGGCGAGGACGTGGTCAGGCTGAGCTACGTTCCGGCCTGAGTGCGGTCCGCACGGTTCAGCGCGCGCTTTCGAGGCCTCGACGGTCCGCACATCCTCAGGAGGGCGAAAGAGCCCGCTCCAGAAATCCCATGACGCGTTCCGTCTGGTCGGGAAGGAAGTGATAGCCGTCCTCGATGAAGCAGATCTCGGCCTGCGCGGCGTTGCGCTGCAGCCGCTGCCGCGTGTCGCCGGAATCGAGCAGGGCATCCCGGCCGCCGATGATCGCCAGCACCGGCACACCGAGCCCGGCGAGTTCGGCGTCGCTCAGGCGGGGGATGGCGACGATGCGCGGCCGGACGACCCTGCCGATATGCTCCATGAACTCCGCGAGCGGCCGCACCGCTTCGGGCAGGACCTTCGGAAAAGGCCCGAGCACCAGCTCGCGCGCCTTGCGCTTGCCCCACCGACCCAGCAGCAGGAGCGGCAGCGCCTTCAGGAGGAAGTTCTTCTGACGGCCGATGCCGGCGGGGCAGATCAGCGCCAGCGCCTGCGCAAATCCCGGCCTCCTGCTGGCGTAGTCGAGCGCCAGCCAGCCGCCCAGCGACATGCCGACGAGCGCGGCCTGCGACAATCCCAGCTCCGCGAAGACATCGTCGAGCCAGAGAGCATGGGCATCCCCGGCCAGTTCCGGCCTGACCGGCGCGCTGAGGCCGGGCTCGCCGATCATGTCCACTGCGAAGAGCCGGAACTTCGTCGACCAGAGCGGGACGTCGAGCATCCAGGTCGCCGAATTGGCCTGGGAGCCATGGAGCAGCACGACCGGAGGCGCATCCTCCGGCCCGCAGGCGAGGACGAAGGTCGAGCCCTGGCGCGTCGCGACGTGCAGCTCGGTGACCGGCACGGGCCATTGGTCGAGAACCTGCCGGTAATGCGCCTGCACGGCCGCGGCGGTGTCGGCGTTCCGGTAGACGCCGCTCACGGCCGGCTCCCCATCTGCAGTTGCAGCATCTCCAGGATTCGGCCGACATCCGACGGATCGCCGATCAGCACCACCTTCAGCTTCGCGGTCTGCGGGTCGAACACGGTTTCGAGATGCAGGGGCGGCGTCTCGGCGTCTCCGGTCAGCGCCACGGCCTGCAGGAAGGTGGCGATTCGCTCCGCCCGCTCGAGGGCGATGTCGGGGATGTCGACGATGCAGGTCGCCCGCGCTTCGGCCGCGGCGCCCGGCCGGCCGTCGGCGATGCCGGCAAAGGCATCGAGCCTCGAGCGCGCGATTCGATAGGACTTGCCGACCCGGGTCGCGGGCAGGCGGCCTTCGCGGATGTAGCGAAGCACGGTCTTGGGATGGAGGTTCAGCTCCACCGCCGCCTGCTCGACGGTCACGAGACTTTCGGACATTGAATATTCCCTATTGGTCCCATAAAGCTATGCGTCAAGGAATCATATGGATCAATAGGGTGTGTTATGGCAACGGAAATTGAGCCTTTGGTGGATGCCGCACAGGCGATGAAGACCCGGCTGCTCGCCGATCTGCGCGCGGCCCTGAAGGAGCGCCGGGCTTGCGAGGCGAGAGTTGTCAGGACGCTCGTTGCCGCGATCGACAATGCCGAAGCGCCGCCTGCCCATGCGGGTCCCGGGCCGATGGCGTGGCATGAGTTCCGCAGCGGCGCGGCCGAGGTCGAGCGGCTCTTCCTGAGCTACGCGGATGTGCGCCGGACGCTGCAGGCCGAGATCGACGAGCGCGAAAGTGCGGCGGCGGAACTGGAGCGCCTGGGGCGGGCGGGCGAGGCGACAGCGCTGCGCAGCGAGGCCGACCTGGCCAGGCGCTATCTGGCGTGACGATCTCCACGCGCCGGGAACGGCGAGCGCATGATTCCGGGGCGTTGGCCGATAGCTCTCTATCGGCAGAAGGTTGCCGCTCAGCGCGCGCTTTCGGAGACCTCGACGGTCGTCATCGCGCCGTTGCTCTTCATGATTTCGGCCGGTTCCCAGATCGTGTGGTTGTCGATCGGGGTCGAGACCATGAGCTTGAGCTGCTTCTTGGAGCGTTCGGAGAGCAGCCGGCTCTCCTTGATCGAGAGGAAGCTGCTGTAGCTGCGCTCGCCGCCGTTGAAGACAACGACGCGGCCGTCGAGCACGATGATGTCGCCCTTCTTCAGCGTCGGGTCCTTGAGATACCAGTATGGGTCGCTGGCATATTCCATCGGCGCGACGCGCGGCGTCGGCGGCGCATCCTTGGCCGCGATGCCGGGCTTGCCGTCCCTCGGAGCCCGCGGGCGCACGGTCATGTGCAGCGGCTCGCGTTCGGGCACCGGCGCCACGACCTGCCGCGGCGCGATGCCGAACAAGGTTTCGAGGAAGTTCGCCTGCGCCGGAGCGGCACTGGTCAGGGAAGCCGCGGCGAGGACGATGAGGGCGGTGAGGCGGTTGCGATCGGCGGACAAGACGGCGTTTCCCAGCTCTGAGCATCAGGAGATAGCGAGCGGGCAGGGCGATCTCAACGTGCAAATCGGCAAGTGCTGAATCGCTTGTTGGCAATCTTCGCGGCGAGGTCCGCTTCAGTTCCCGAAAGAATTGGTTTTATTCGGGTTTTTGACGCTTTCTCGGTTAATTTTCCGGGGGCGGCGGACGGTGCATCGCGGCCATGCGCCGTTCGCCGGGCCGGGCCTGGAAAGGGACCATGCGACCGGGGCGCCGACGTCCTCATTCGGCCCGGCGAAAGCTTCGGAGCCGAACCGACCGTTGACCTCGGCGGAAAGCCGAGACCATGATAGGGCGCAGCGGGGGGCGAAGGCATGCGCAGAGCGTCGGCATATCCAGTGGCGGAGGCGTGCCTGTCGACAGACGGGGATTGCGCTGCAACTCATGTGAGGGCGCTCAGACGCAAGGCCGCGGCGGGCGCCTGCCTGTTCGGTGCTGCGCTGCTGCTCGCGGGCTGCGGCTCGACGAGCGAAGGGCCGGGCAGCGGCATTGCCGCTGCAGGCGCCGCGGGACCTGCCACCATTCCGCGCGAGCGGCTGATCGGCCGCTGGGGCATCGCCTCCTTCCATACCGAGAAGGACCGCAAGCGTACCGAGGCACAGGCCAAGGCCGGCTGCTCCCAGCCCTACACCATCTCCAAGGGGCCGACCGACGGCGTGATGATGCATGTCGCCGACGACCCGAAGCCCTATGAACTGCGGCTGAAGGGCGGGCCGGGCGGCCGGAACTTCCTCGGCTTCGAGGCGCCGGCCGGCGATCCGCAGGACCGCGAGATCCTCTCGGCGACCGATACGATGCTGACGATGCGCTTCGTCGATCCCGATGCGAACCGCCGCTACGGCACCTTCATCTACGTCCGCTGCGGCGCCTGAAACCAGCGAGGCTAGGCCCTGTATGAAAAAGCCCGGTACGACACGGATTCTCGGCGGCCTCAGCGCCGCGGCACTGCTGCTGGCGCTGGCCTTTCCGGCTGCCGTCCAGGCGCAGGGCAAGGGGATGACCCCGCCGGCCGAGACGATGGACATCGGCGACGAGCCGGGCCGGGTCTCGACCGAGGAGGTCACCATCACCGAAGGGCCCTATGCCCGGCAGATGGTGTTCTTCCGCTCTAACGAGGCGCCGGGCACGGTGGTGATCCACAGCGCCGAGCGCTTCCTCTATGTCGTGCAGCCCAACAACCGGGCGCTGCGCTACGGCATCGGTGTCGGCCGCGAGGGCTTCCAGTGGTCGGGCCTCGTCCAGGTCAGCCGCAAGGCGGAGTGGCCGGACTGGCGCCCGCCGCCGGAGATGCTGCAGCGCCAGCCCTATCTGCCGCGCTTCATGGCCGGCGGTCCGGGTAATCCGATGGGCGCGCGCGCGCTCTATCTCGGCTCGACGGTGTTCCGCGTCCACGGCACCAACCAGCCGGAGACCATCGGCCAGTCGATCTCGTCGGGCTGCTTCCGGCTCGCCAATGGCGACATCATCGACCTTTATTCGCGCGTTCCGCTCGGGACCAAGGTCGTGGTTCGGCACAAGGCGACGATCTGACCGGTCCTTAGGGCCGGACGCCATTCATCAATCAGGAGAGCGGTTCCCATGCCAGGCGCGTTCCGAATTCGTCTCCAGCCATCGGCGCTCGCCGTGCTCGCCGCGAGCCTCGTCACGCTGCCGGCCGCTGCCGGCACGCTCGACAAGGTGAAGCAGCGTGGCACGCTGGAATGCGGCGTCAGCGAGGGGCTGCGCGGCTTCTCCGAGAAGGATGCGCAGGGGCGCTGGGCCGGGTTCGACGTCGATTTCTGCCGGGCGGTCGCCGCGGCCGTGCTCGGCGATGCCGGCAAGGTCAACTTCACGCCGCTCTCGGCCGGCGAGCGCTTCGAGGCGCTGAAAGCCGGCAAGGTCGACCTGCTCTCGCGCAATTCGACCTGGACGCTCGGCCGCGAGGCCGAACTCGGCCTCGCCTTCGCCGGCGTGACCTATCATGACGGGCAGGGCTTCCTGGTGGCACGCTCGCTCGGCGTCGACGGCGCGCTTTCGCTCGACAAGGCCAAGGTCTGCGTCGAGGCGGGGACGACGACGCAGCTCAATCTCGGCGACTTCTTCCGCGCCAACTCGATGGATATCGAGGAGAAGGCCTTCCCGAGCGCCGCCGAGGCGCTCGCCGCCTTCCAGTCCGGCCAGTGCAATGTGCTGACCCGCGACCAGTCGGCGCTCTATGCCGAACGGCTCAAGCTGTCGAAGCCGGGCGATGCGGTGATCCTGCCCGACGTGATCTCGAAGGAGCCGCTCGGCCCGGTGACGCGCTCCGACGATTTCCCATGGTTCACCATCGTCAAATGGGTGAACTTCGCGCTGGTCAATGCCGAGGAACTCGGCGTCTCCTCGGCCAATGCCGACCAGGCGACCGCCTCGACCAAGCCCGATGTGCGCCGCCTCACCGGGGCGGAGGGCGGCTTCGGCAAGTCGCTCGGCCTCGACGATGCCTGGGCGATCCGCGCGGTGAAGGCGACCGGCAACTATTCCGAGATCTACGAGCGCAATCTCGGGGTCAACTCGCCGCTCGGCATTCCGCGCGGACTGAACCAGCTCTGGAACATGGGCGGCGTGCTCTACGCCCCGCCGATGCGCTGACCGGCGCCTGCGCCGTTCCCTCGCAAGCCATCCCGCCCTAGGGTGGCGGCCACGGGAAACGGAGCCTGGAGCAGGACGAGGCATGGCGGCTACGGAATTCGGGGCGCAGCCCTTCGACGTTGAAGGGGCGCGGACCACGCTGTTCTCGGCCCTGCTCGCCGCCGTCGCACGCCATGGCAGGGCAAAGATCGCGCTCGAAGATCCCGAGCGCCAGCCGATCAGCTTTGGCCGCCTGGTGCTCGGCGCCTTCGTGCTCGGCCGCAAGCTCGCGGCGCAGACGCAACCCGGCGAGAAGGTCGGCCTCCTCCTGCCGAACATGCAGGGCATGGCCGTCACCCTGTTCGGCCTGTCGGCCTATGGCCGGGTCCCGGCGCTGCTGAACTTTACCGCCGGCACCAAGAACCTGAAGGCAGCCTGCGAGGTCGCGCCGCTCTCGACCATCGTCACCTCGCGGCGCTTCATCGACCAGGCCAAGCTCGACGAGGCGATCGAGGCGATCGGCCAGGGCCGGCGGGTGATCTACCTCGAGGATGTCCGCAAGGAGCTGACCAGCCTCGACAAGGCGCTCGGCGCGCTCGCCTCGCTGGTGCCCGGCCTGATCCACCGGCGCTACGCCGCCGCCCCGGACGATCCAGCGGTCGTGCTGTTCACCTCCGGCACCGAGGGCAAGCCCAAGGGCGTGGTGCTGAGCCATGCCAATCTGGTCTCCAATGCGCGGCAGGTCTTCCAGCACGCGCAGGGCGCGATCTCCGAACGCGACATCTTCATGAACCCGCTGCCGGCCTTCCATTCCTTCGGGCTGACCGCCGGGATGCTGGTGCCGCTGCTGCACGGGATGAAGGTCGTGCTCTATCCGAGCCCGCTGCACTACAAGCAGGTGCCGCGGCTGATCGCCGAGACCGGAGCGACCTTCCTGCTCGCGACCGACACTTTCCTGCAAGGCTATGCCCGTGCCGCCGGCGAGGGGGATCTCAAGAGCGTGCGCTATGTCGTCGCCGGCGCGGAGCGTGTGAAGCCGGAGACGCGGGCGCTGTGGCAGCCCTATGGCACCACCATCCTCGAAGGCTATGGCTGC
Source organism: Allobosea rubneri (assembly GCF_032464875.1). Lineage (NCBI taxonomy): Bacteria > Pseudomonadati > Pseudomonadota > Alphaproteobacteria > Hyphomicrobiales > Alloboseaceae > Allobosea > Allobosea rubneri. The sequence goes on along the minus strand of NZ_JAWDID010000004.1, from coordinate 37,525 downwards.
ACCGAATGCGCGCCGGTGCTGGCGGTCAACACGCCGAGCGCGATGCGCGAAGGCACGGTCGGGCGGCTCCTGCCCGGCATCACCGCGCGGCTGGAGCCGGTAGAAGGCATCCAGGAGGGCGGGCGATTGATGGTGAAGGGGCCCAATGTGATGCTGGGCTATCTCAACGCCGACAGCCCCGGCACGCTCGCCCCGCCCGAGGGCGGCTGGCACGATACCGGCGACATCGTCGCGATCGGGGACGGCTTCGTCAGCATCCGGGGCAGGGCCCGCCGCTTCGCCAAGCTCGGCGGCGAGATGGTCTCGCTGGCGGCGGTCGAATCGATGATTTCGGGCTTGTGGCCGGGCTTCAACCACGTCGTCGTCGCCTTGCCGGATCTGCGCAAGGGCGAGCAGCTCGTGCTCGTCACCGAAAAGCCGGACGGCGACAAGAAGGCGCTGCAGGACGAGGCGAAGCTCCAGGGCTTCCCGGAATTGTGGATGCCGAAGGCGCTGCTCGTCACCCGCGCCATCCCGGTGCTCGGCAACGGCAAGATCGATTATGGCGCGACGCGCGAGCTCGCGATCACGATGCGGCCGCTGCTGTAACGCCACAATCGCATGATCTCAGAGGGGCCATGCTGCTGTTCCTTCCCGTCGCCATGATCAGGATGGCCTCGCTGTTCGCGTTCGGGCTGGCGCTTTCGCCGGCCGATCTCGCGGCGCAGGCTGTCGGGCAGACCTATGTGCGCCGCGACGAGTGCATCGAGGCCGGCAAGCTCTCGGCCGAGCAATGCGAGTTCGCCTATCGCAACGCCCGCGCCGAGTTCGAGCAGAAGGCGCCGCGCTACGCCTCGCGGGCGCTGTGCGAGCGCGCGCATAAGCGCTGCGGCGCCCAGGTCTCGACCACCGGCGGCTGGGACGCGCTGGCGCGCGGCGGCGGCGGGGCGACCTATGTGCCGCGCTTCGTCGGCATCCGCGTCAGCGGCGAAGGGGCGGCCAGCAAGGCGCTGCCGATCGTCGAGGGCTCGGCGAAGATCGCCTTCTCGGCCCGGCAGGTCGCGGCGCTCGACGACAAGGTCGCCGGGCGGCGCAGTGTCATCGGCGGCGGGGGCGATGGCTCGCGCGGCCACGCGCAGGCGAGCGGCCCTTATATCCGCCGCGGCGACCGCGACGACACGGTGCGCGTGCCGATGGAGGAGAAGAAGATCGGCTCCGATGTCGCACCCGGGCTCTATGTCGATCCCGACGGGGTCGAATGGTACAAGCCGAGCCGCCGGCGCTGACGCCGGTGATGTTCGCCAACGACACCCACAAGTGCTGTCATCCCGGGCGACCGCAGGGAGACCCGGGATCCATTCCGGAACCTCTTTCGGCAAGGCTCCGGAATGGATCCCGGATCGGCGCGGCTTCGCCGCTTGTCCGGGATGACGAAGCAGTTCCAAGCGTAAGCATGTAGCGCTCGCCCTTGTGGCCGCGCGCGCGGAAGGCTAACCGTGTCCCGGCGCGGACGTGGCGAAACTGGTAGACGCAAGGCACTTAAAATGCCTCGCCAGAGATGGTGTGCGGGTTCGACCCCCGCCGTCCGCACCAAGCTTGTATTCGAGTGCTTTGGCCGGAACGGGTTGCCCGGTCGTGACGATTGCCGCGCCTTCGCTGCGAAAAGCCCCGCGAGATGACCATCGCGATATCATCCGCAGCCCTAGACTGGACGAAGTCGTCTCTGGAGCCGCTGACCCGAGGAGAGTAGGGTCTTGGCCGGGCTGACCTGACCGCGGTGATCGCATGAGAAGGCGGGACGTCCTTGCTCTGCTCGCCGGTTTTCCGGCGATCCCAAGCAGCCTGGCGCAGACGAGGGGCAGGGTGCCCGTCGTCTGCTTTCTCGGCCTTGCCTCGGAGCCGGCCGACCGCCCCCTGCTCGCAGCCCTCAAGCAAGGTCTGGTAGAGCGAGGCCATGTCGTGGGGCAGACGATCGCGCTGGAAGCCCGCCATGCAGCAGGCGATCTGCATCTGGCGGCCCGGTTCATCGACGAAATGGTTCAGCGCCCGGTCGATGTCTTCGTCGCGCCCGGTCCGGCGGCGGCCCGGACCATACACCGCGCCACGAACATCCCGATCGTGGCCCTCGGCCTGCCGCCCGTCGCCGACGATCAGCGCCTGTTCGCGAGCCTCGCAAAGCCCGGAGGCAGCGTGACGGGGTTCTCGTATTTCGGGGAGGCGTTGTCGGCAAAGCGGATCGAGGTGCTGCGCGAGCTCCTGCCACGATCCGTCGTGCTCGGCATCCTGCACAATGTCGCCGATCCGGTGTTCCGCGCATGGGGGGAGCAGACGGAGACGGCGGCGCGGAAGCAGGGCTTTGAAACGGTGCGGCTTGGCCTCGGAACCAATACGCCGGGCGAGGTCGCCGAACATTTGCAAGCCTTGCGGAGTCGCGGCGGCGACGCGGTCATTGTGATCACCGACTTCCTGACGGTGAGCCTCAAGGACCAGATTCTCCGCACTGCGGCCGCTCTGAGGATCGCAGTGATCTCGGAATGGCCGACATTCGTCGAGGCCGGGGCTCTGATGTTCTATGGGGCGGACATTCCCGAGCTCTTCCGCCAGGCCGCTGGCTATGTCGACCGGATTATCCGTGGCGAGCGTGCCGGCGACCTGCCGATCCAGCTTGCGACCAAGTTTCGAATGAGCATCAACCTCAAGACGGCAAGGGCGCTCGATATCTCCGTCCCCCTGAGCCTGCTTGTCAGCACCGACGAGGTTCTCGAGTAGCCCCGCTGGGCGATCTTCCCGGATCGAGCCCGGTTTCAACGGCGCTCCTCCGCCCTACCGAGGGGCTGCACGCGCTGAAACAGGCCCCGGCCACCGCCCTGTGCAGAAGTGCCGCCTCTTGCTCGTGGAAGCGGCCACCGCCGATCGGATTTCCCGCGTTGGCGGTGGTGGTGTTCTGATAGCCGTGAGCCAGTCGCCGCGCGGCGAATCGCACCTTGCGCCCACGGCAGGCGTCCCCTGTCCGCCATGGCATTGCGAAGCCGGGCGCCGGATGCGCACAGATGGGCGCGTTCCATTGCAAGGGGAGGAATCGGATGAGCGGAGCAAGCGGGCTGAAGGCGCGTATCCAGTCGGGGGAACTGGTTGCGGGAACTATGGCCCTCGAATTCTTCGTGCCGGGTCTGCCGGCGATCGCGACGGCCGCAGGGGCGGAGTTCATCCTGCTCGACATGGAGCACGCCGCCACCAGCTTCGAGACGATGCGCGTGCTCTGCGCCGCCTGCCGGGGGCTCTCGATCGCGCCGATCATCCGGGTGCCGACCACCGAATACAGCCTGATCGCCCGGGCGCTCGATGTCGGCGCACATGGCGTCATGGTCCCGATGGTCAACACGGAGGAGCAGGCGCGGCTGATCGCCTCCTGCGCGCATTACCCGCCGAACGGGCATCGCGGCGCCGCTTTCGGGGTGGCGCATGACGACTATCTGCCAGGCTCGCCGATCGACAAGATCGCGAGGGCTGCCGCCCGCACGGTGATCATCGCGCAGATCGAGAGCCCGCAGGGTGTCGGGAATGCCGAGGCGATCGCGGCGGTGCCGGGAATCGACGTGCTCTGGGTCGGCCATTTCGATCTTTCGAACTTCATGGGCATTCCCGGCCAGTTCGACCATCCCGATTTCGAGGCGGCGCTCCGCCATGTCGGGCGCAGCGCCCGGGCCCATGGCAAGGCGGCCGGGCTGATGGCCGGCGATCTCGGCTGGTCGAAAAGGGTGCGCGAGCTCGGCTATTCGGTGATCGCGCAGGGCGTCGACGTCGCGCATTACCAGAACAGCGTCGCGGCCTCCCTGAAGACGCTGCGCACGCTCTAGCGTTGGTTGGATTCGCGCGGAATCACCGCGTCATCCGGGACAAGCCGTGAAGCGGCGCAGCTCCGGGATCCATCGTAAGGCTCGGTTCCCTTCGATGGATCCCGGCGCTCCGCTTCGCTGCGGCCGGGATGATGATGGACTTCTTGACCTGTAACAGCCCGGCTCCGGCTGAGAGCCGTCGCCGCGGGCGGGCGCGGCGTCAGGACAGCCGGCGATCGCGGATGTCGAGGATTCGCTCGAAGATCGCCTGATGGTCGGCGAGCAGCGCCTGGAGCGGACCGATCGGCCGGAAGGCGCGCATGTCCTGCTCGTCCTCGCCTGCTTCGACCCAGGCGGCGATGGCCTCGTCCGCGGCCGCCAGCTCGTCCTCGGTGGGCGAGGGGCGTGCCGGCGCGCCGTTCTCCGCCGCGATCTGCAGGGCGATTCTCCGTCGCAGATCCTGCTCGAGCGCGATGAGCGGCTCGAGTTCATCGGTATAGGCCATGAGCAGGCCCTCCCATTCGTGCCCGGCTCAGCCTCTGTCGGCGAGCGCTGGGCAGTGATTCCTTCGTCGCCAAGCAGCAGACTGCTCCACCGGCGCAGATTGCTTCCTTGGCGATGCATTCCGGGCTGATAGCGCATGGTCCCGCACAGCCCAAGCCGCAGGGCGCGATTCCCGTTCGCCGGAGCCTTCAGCTATTCGGATTCGCATCGCGGGTTCCGGCCCGGATCGGGGAAACGAGATTCGGCTGGCATGCGCCTGCGGCGGCTTGTCACGCCGGTTCCCGATGCACCCTGCCGAAGCGTCCGCGAGGTGGCGCCGAACGGACCGAGCGTAGCCAAAATGCGGGGTTTGGAGCGCCGAAAGGCGCTCCTGCGCCAAACAGAAAGGGCTTAGCTGATCTCTCAGCTAAGCCCTTGAAACTGCTGGCTCCCGGAGCAGGATTCGAACCTGCGACCAATCGATTAACAGTCGATTGCTCTACCGCTGAGCTATCCGGGACCGATGGGGGGCGTATAGCGACGACGCTCGCCGGGTGCAAGCCCTTTGCGACGCAACATGCCGGCAAATCGTCATCATCGCCTCGCGCCGCATTTTCGCTGTGGTTGCCGTGTCGGTTTCGGTTGCGGAGGCGCGCGCCATGTGGTTATAGGCGGCGTCATGGAGATCACGCGAGCGTGATCTCCCGGAAGGCCTCGTGGCGGAGTGGTTACGCAGAGGACTGCAAATCCTTGCACCCCGGTTCGATTCCGGGCGAGGCCTCCAATAATTCTCTTCAAGCACTGATCAACCTGCGGTTCCGGGACAGATTGTCCCGGCCGGCCTCGTGCTGCTCCGATGGCGGGACCGCTCGCGGTCGGCCAGCGTCGAGCTGGCGCGGGTTCGCCATGGTGACCTGCTTGTTCGCGGTCGCCGCCGCCCGGCTTCAGGATGGCTGCGTCGCGCGGCGTCTGAAATCAAAGTGCCAGCGCGGGGCTCGGAGCGAACTCTTCTCCGGCGTCATCGAGATACCGCGCGTGAAACCTCCCAAATGGGGGCTGAAATCGCCTCTCATCTCCGCAAGTCTCGGGCAGGGGAGAGCTGGGTATGGCAATCGCAGTGTTCAGCGTCGCTGTGGCGGCGTTCAGTGGTTTTGCGTTGGCGGCGCCGGAGGCGGGGGTAGCCCTCGGACTCTTTTCGTTTCTCGGTCTGTGGTTCGGCAAGCGCGCGTTTTCTGGCGCCTGATCGGCCGCCGGCCTTGACTGGTAGCCTTGAGCGTTGCGCCAACTGCGGGCGAACCCTGACAGGGGAGCGTAGCGCTGCCCGGCGCGCCCTTGCCGGCAGCGTACCCACAATGCGCCTGCCCGGACGGCCTTGCCTTTTGCGGCGGCCTCGCCCAAAACCCGGCTGCCGGCTGCGTGCCGTCATTCGGAGATTTTGAGCATGTCGAGCTTCGCGGATCTGCGTCGCATGATGGTGGACTGCCAGCTGCGCACCTATGACGTGACCGACCGTGCCGTGCTCGCCGCAGCCGACAGCGTGCCGCGCGAGCTGTTCTTTCCGGGCGATCTCGCCCATCTCGCCTATCTCGATCAGGCCGTCGCCCTGCCGGGCACGACGCGCGCGCTGCCGGCGCCGATGGTCGTTGCCCGCATGATCCAGGCGCTCGAGCTGAAGGCCGGCGAGCGCGCGCTCGAATATGCCGGCGGCTCGGGCTATGGCGCGGCGCTGATGGCGGCGATGGGCGCGCAGGCGAGCCTTTGTGAGCCCGACGCGGCTGCGCTGGCTCTGGCACGCGTCGCCTTCGGCCAGGCCGGCGTGCCCGCGGTCACCGTGATGGCCGAGCTTCCGGCCAAGGCGCAGTTCGACGTCGTTCTCGTCGGCGGTGCCTGCGAGACGCAGCCGAGCAGCCTGTTCGGCCATGTCGCCCCCGGGGGGCGGCTGATCGCGATCGAGGGCCTTGGCCGCGCGGCGCGCGTCGTCCTGTACCGGCATGCCGGCGATACGCTCACCGGACGTCCGGTGTTCGACGCGGCGGCGCCGGCCCTGCGCGAGTTCCGCAAGGCCGAAGAATTCGTGTTCTGAGCCGAGCATGCACTTCGAAGCTGCCGGCTCCGGAGCGCATGAAGCGAATTTTGTGCCGCCCTCCCGGCGCCACATCCAGGAACGTAAGGGGTGTCTCATTTTTGCGGCACTCGGGAACTGAAAGGCGTCGAACTCCCCCATGGCGTTGGCGATATCGCTCAGCGCGCATATAAATTTGAAACGAGTGCCGAGGCTGGGGCGATGCCTGGGCGTGACAAGAGTCCGCTACAAGAGGCGTCCGGTGACTGAAACGATAGTACTCCTGAAAAAGTCCGCGAGCCGCCTGGCGCTGGTCTGCGTCCTCGGCACCGGCTTGGCAGCACCGGCTGTCGCACAGACCATGGAATCGGCGCTGTCCCGCGCCTACTCGGGCAACCCGACCCTGAACTCCCAGCGCGCCGCGGTCCGCGCCACCAACGAGAACGTTCCGCAGGCGCTCTCGGGCTATCGCCCGCGAATCAACGCATCCGCCGATATCGGCGCCAGCATCACCGAGAGCAGCATTCCGTCCGTCCCGCGGAACGGAACCTTTCACAACAACAACACCGCGCGGCTCAATCCGCGCGGCGTCGGGCTCCAGATCGACCAGAACATCTTCGACGGCGGCAAGACCCGCAGCTCGGTGAGCCAGGCCGAATCGCAGGTGCTCGGTGCCCGCGCGACCCTGCTCAACACCGAGCAGAACGTGCTGCTCGACGCTGCGACGTCCTATATGAACGTGCTGCGCGATACCGCGATCCTCAACCTCAACCGCAACAACGTCGAGGTTCTGGAAGAGCAGCTGCGCCAGACGCGCGATCGCTTCCAGGTCGGCGAGGTGACGCGAACCGACGTCGCCCAGGCCGAGGCGCGCCTTTCGCAGGCGCAGTCGCAGGCGATCCTGGCCGAATCGAACCTCAAGACCTCGATCGCTCGCTTCCGCCAGAACATCGGCGTCGAGCCGAAGCAGCTTTCGCCCGGTCGCCCGGTCGAGAACCTCTTGCCGAAATCGCTGCCGGCGGCGCTCAACACGGCGCTGACGGGGCATCCGGCGATCATCGCCGCGCTGCACGGCGTCGATGCCGCCGAGCTGCAGGTGAAGGTCACCGAGGCCGATCTCTATCCGGTGCTCGGCGTGCGCGGCATCGTGCAGCAGCGCTACGACAACACGTTGTTCGGCGACAACCGCTCTTCGGCCACCGCCGTGGCGACGCTGACGATCCCGATCTACGAGGGCGGGCAGGTCTATTCGCGTACCCGTCAGGCCAAGGAAACGGCCGGGCAGCGGCGCATCGACGTCGACACCTCGCGCGACACTGTCCGCGCGGCGGTCGTCTCGGCCTGGGGCGCGCTCGATGCGGCCAAGGCGCAGATCACCGCGGCGCAGGCCCAGGTGCAGGCAGCCGAGACCGCGCTCGCCGGCGTGCGCGAAGAGGCCAAGGTCGGCCAGCGCACCACGCTCGACGTGCTGAACGCGCAGCAGGAACTGGTCATCGCCCGCTCGACGCTGGTGACGGCGCAGCGCGACCGTGTCGTCGCGTCCTATGCGGTGCTTTCTGCTACCGGCAAGCTCTCGGCCGACACGCTGAGGCTGAAGGCCGAGCGCTATGACGCTCGCAAGCACTACGACCAGGTCAAGGGCCTGCTCTGGGGCACGCAGGTGCCGGACGGCCGCTGAGCAGAGCATTCCCGGCGCCTGGTGCGCCGGGGCTGCCTCCGGGCAAATCTCCAAAACCGGGCTCGTAGGTTGCGGCGCTCGCCCATGCGCCGCGGCAACACTTCCGATTTCTCCTGTGGGCCGGCGTGCCGGCGCCTTGCCTGCCGGTTCGGCGGTGAAATACTCATGAAGCGGGGCCGCACTGATTCCTTGGGCGTCCCCGGTCGAGCGGTCCGGATCCAGCATGAGCGCGCAGCCCAAGCAAAATGAACCTTCGATGGAGGAGATTCTCGCCTCCATCCGGCGGATCATCGCGGATGACGACAAGCCGGCCGCGCCTGCCGAGGCCGATGCTGAGGTCGCGGCCGAGCCTGTGGCGCTTGCCCCTGTTCCCGAGCCGGAGCCCGAGCCCGTCGCAGAGCCCGAGGACGACGTTCTCGATCTCGGCACCGAGGCGAGCCGCGTCGAAGACCCTGCGCCCGTGGCCGCCAGCGACGATGTCGATTTTGCCGAGCCGGTGGTCGCGCATCCGGTGCCAGCGCCCGAGCCGGAGCCCGTGCAGCCCGCCCCGCAGCCGATCTCCTTCGTGCCGCCGCCGCTGCAGCCGGCACCGCAGCTCGACATGGCGTCGCTGATTTCGGATCAGGCCGGCGCTGCCGTGCACAATGCCTTCGGCGCCCTCGCCAATACCGTGCTGAGCAACAATGCCCGGACCCTCGAGGACCTGGTCAAGGATATGCTCAAGCCGATGCTGAAGACCTGGCTCGACGACAATCTGCCGGGCATGGTCGAGCGGCTGGTGCGCGCCGAGATCGAGCGCGTCGCCCGCGGCGGGCGCCACTGAGGCAGCCTGCCGGACGGGCTTGGCGAGGCTAGCGTCGCCTCGGCGCTCGTGCCCTGGCGCGCGGCGCGGGGCGAAGGCGGTAGGCGTCGAAGACGCCGCCTTCATAGAGCCGCTGGATCGTGTAGCCGGCGAGGGCCATCAGCGCCGTCGGCGGGCCGAGTCGCGAAACCAGCGCCCCGAGTGCCAGCGAGAGCGGACGGGGATAGCGGCCGGAGGCCGCTTCGGCAGCGACCCAGGCCCCGACGAGATGTACGAATAGTCGCATCAGCTTCCTCCCCCTTTCTCAGAGAACGACCTTGCGGTTCGTGCCGAGATCCGGCCGCGAGCCGGTGACCGCAGCGGCCACCATCTTGACGCTGGTGACGATCTTGCCCGGGCTGTCCCAGAATTCGGCAGTTGCCGGGCGCACCCGCAGGATCCGGATGTTTGGATCGTCCTTGCTTTCCCAGAAGGCGCGGGCGGCGGTCGACCAGAGCTCCTCGACGCGCGGCCGGTCGTCGAGCACGTTCGCGGTGCCGCTGACCGAGACGTATTTGTAGGCCGCGTTGTCGGCGAAGGTCAGGCAGACGTTCTCGTTGATCTCGACCTCGTCGTCCTTGTGGGAGCGCTTGTCGGTGAGGAAGTAGATCGCGTCCTCGTCGCGCCTGGCATGAGCGCTCATCGGGCGGGCGTGGAAACGGTCGCCGGTCCCGTCATGGCTGACGAGCATGCACAGGCCGATCTCCTCGATCAGCTCCCAGACATGATCCTGGTCGGTGTGGCGGGGCATTTTCGGGTCCTCCTTGATCTGCCTTTCCCAACGGGCGGATGGCGTGCGGGTTCCTTTCGCCATGTCGATCGCCGCTGCCAATGTCTGTCGCTTGCCGCGATCACGGAACGGGGCCGGCGCTCATGCGTTTGGAGAGCGTTGTCGCTCTCCCCTCCGAGGAACCCGCCATGAAGAAGCCCGCTTCGCGCATCGACCTGCCTTCCAACGCCAAGAACGAGGTGATGGGCCTCCTGAACGAGCGGTTGCAGGACGGTATCGATCTCGCCCTCGCGACGAAGCAGGCCCACTGGAATCTCAAAGGGCCTGGCTTCATCGGCGTGCATCTGATGCTCGACGGCTTCCGCAAGGAGCTCGACGGCCATGTCGACACGGTGGCCGAGCGGGTTGCCCAGCTCGGCGGTATCGCGCTTGGAACGACGCAGGCGGTCGCTGCGGGCAGCGATCTCAAACCCTACCCGACGGAGATCGTCGCGGTTGCCGATCATCTCGCCGCGCTGATCGAGCGCTATGCGGCGACGGCCAACAGCGTCCGCGAAGCGATCGACAAGAGCGACGAGGCTGGCGACACCGGCACCGCCGACCTCCTGACCGCCTATTCGCGGATGCTCGACAAGGCGCTCTGGTTCCTGCAATCGCAGGCCGCCTGAGACTCACCGGAGCCCGATGCAGGGCTGCACCGCGTCGAAAACGTTGACGCGCCGCCCCTGCATGCGCTCTTAAGGCGGCAGACCTTTTGGCTTTCGTTATTCAACGGCCGGGGCAGGTTCCCCGGCCTTTCGGCGTTCGAGCAAAGCGATGATGGACAAGACATTCGAGCCGGCCAGCGTCGAGGCGCGCATCAGCGAAGCCTGGGAGAAGGCCGACGCCTTCAGGGCAGGGCGGGGCGCTGCGCCCGGCGCCGAGCCCTATTGCATCGTGATCCCGCCGCCGAACGTCACCGGCTCACTGCATATGGGCCACGCGCTCAACAACACGCTGCAGGACGTGCTCTGCCGCTTCGAGCGCCTGCGCGGCAAGGACGTGCTCTGGCAGCCGGGTACCGACCATGCCGGCATCGCGACGCAGATGGTGGTCGAGCGCAAGCTCGCGGCCGAGAACAAGACCGATCGCCGAACCATGGGCCGCGAGGCCTTCGTCGCCGAGGTCTGGAAGTGGAAGGAAGAATCGGGCGGCACGATCGTCAACCAGCTGAAGCGCCTCGGCGCCTCCTGTGACTGGTCGCGCGAGCGCTTCACCATGGACGAGGGCCTGTCGGCCGCCGTCCTCAAGGTCTTCGTCGCCCTGCACAAGCAGGGGCTGATCTACCGCGCCAAGCGGCTGGTGAACTGGGACCCGAAATTCCAGACCGCGATCTCCGATCTCGAGGTGCTGCAGGTCGAGAAGACCGGCTCGTTCAAATGGCAGCGCGGCGGCGAGGAGGCGTTCGATGCCGCCAAGCTCGACAAGGCGCTGGCCAAGGACCCGAACGGCCATCTCTACTATTTCGACTACCCGATCGAGGGCGCAGTCTACGATCCGGAGAACCCCGCAACCTACATCACCGTCGCGACGACCCGGCCGGAGACGATGCTGGGCGATACCGGCGTCGCCGTGCATCCCGAGAACGAGAAGCTCAAGGGGCTGACCGGCAAGAATGCCGTGCTGCCGCTGGTCGGCCGCGTCATCCCGATCTTCGGCGACGACTACGCCGATCCGGAGAAGGGCACCGGCGCGGTCAAGATCACCCCGGCGCACGACTTCAACGACTTCGATGTCGGCAAGCGCAATTCGCTGAGGATCGTCAATATCCTGGACGGTGAAGCTCGCATCCTGATTCAGGACAATGCCGACTTCCTGGAGGGCGCTGCGCCCGAGGCCGAGACGCTCGCCCTGCACGGCTTCGATCGGTTCGCGGCCCGCAAGGCGGTGGTCGGCCTGATGGCTGCGCGCGGCCTGCTGCGCAAGGTCGAGCCCAACACCCACACCGTGCCGCATGGCGACCGCTCGGACGTGGTGATCGAGCCCTGGCTGACCGACCAGTGGTATGTCGACGTCAAGCCGCTGGCCAATCGCGCGCTAAAGGCGGTCAAGGACGGGCGGACCAAGATCACGCCGGAGAGCTGGACCAAGACCTACAACGACTGGCTCGAGAACATCGAGCCGTGGTGCGTCTCGCGCCAGCTCTGGTGGGGCCACCAGATCCCGGCCTGGTACGGGCCGGATGGCGAGTGCTTCGTCGCGGAGTCGGAAGCCGCCGCGCAGGCGCAGGCGCTCGGCCATTATGGCGGCCCGGTCGCGCTGACGCGCGATGCGGACGTGCTCGACACCTGGTTCTCCTCGGCGCTCTGGCCGTTCTCGACGCTTGGCTGGCCGGAGGAGACGGCCGAGCTCAAGCGCTACTACCCGACGGCGACGCTGGTCACCGCCTTCGACATCATCTTCTTCTGGGTCGCCCGGATGATGATGATGGGCCTCAACTTCATGGACGAGGTGCCGTTCAAGGACGTCTACATCCACGCCATCGTTCGCGACGAGAAGGGCGCGAAGATGTCGAAGTCCAAGGGCAACGTCATCGACCCGCTGGTCCTGGTCGACAAATACGGCGCGGATGCGCTGCGCTTCACGCTCTCGGCGATGGCGGCGCAGGGGCGCGACATCAAGCTTTCGACCGCGCGCGTCGAAGGCTACCGCAACTTCGCGACCAAGATCTGGAACGCCGCCCGCTTCGCCGAGCTGAACGGCTGCGTGCGGGCCGCGGGCTTCGACCCCGCCAAGGTCACGCTGCCGCTCAACCGCTGGATCGTCTCCGAGGCGGCACGCACCGCGGACGCGATCGCCGCCGGCATCGAGAGCTTCAAGTTCAACGAGGCGGCCGACGCGGCCTATCGCTTCGTCTGGGGCCAGTTCTGCGACTGGTATCTCGAACTGTCGAAGCCGGTGCTGCAGGGCGAGGGCACGGACGCGGCCTCGCTTGCCGCCAAGGCCGAGACGCAGGCGACGGTCGCCCATGTCATCGACCTGATCTGCCAGCTGCTGCATCCGTTCATGCCGTTCCTGACCGAGGAACTGTGGGCGCAGAAGGCGGGTGACGGCGCGCCGCGGCCGGTTCCGGCCGGGGAAGATGCGCTGGTTTGCCTGACGCGCTGGCCACAGCTCGGCGCGCTGGTCAACGAGGCCGCCGAGGCCGAGATCGGCTTCGTCGTCGACCTGATCTCCGATATCCGCTCGGTCCGTTCGGAGACCAATGTCCCCGGCGGGGCGCAGGTGCCGCTGGTGCTGGTCAAGCCGAGCGCCGCGACCCGCGCCGCCGTCGAGGCCTGGGCGCCGATGATCGAGCGTCTGGCGCGGCTCTCGGTGATCCAGTTCGCCGATGCGGCGCCCGGCCAGTCGGCTCAGATCATCGTGCGCGGCGAGATCGCGGCCCTGCCGCTCGCCGGGATCATCGATCTCGGTGCCGAGCGGACGCGGCTGGAGAAGGAGCTCGCCAAGCTCGACCAGGACATCGCCACGGTCGAGCGCAAGCTCGGCAATGCCGATTTCATGGCGCGCGCGCCCGAGGAGATCGTCGAGGAGAACCGCGAGCGCAAGGCAGCCGCCGAAGCCCGCAAGCTCAAGATCGGCGAGGCGCTCGAGCGCCTGTCCTGAGACGAATGTCGGGGTGGTTCTTTCAGGGCCGCCCCGACCATTTGTCGTCACGAAACGGTCGCGCTGCTGACATTCGCCTAAGAGAATTCTGGCGTCCGGCCGCAGGATCGCGTAGATGCATGCGGCGCACAGCATCCATGCGCCAGGGGCGAGTCCGGGAGCGGTCGAACACTACATGCTGAAGCGTGCTTACGACTGGTGCGTCTCCTATGCGTCGCACCCCGCAGCGCCCTGGCTGCTCTTCGCCATCACCTTCGTCGAAAGTTCGGTCAGCCCGCTGCCGCCGATCCCGCTCCTGATCCCGATGTGCATCGCGCGTCCGGACCGCGCCTGGTTCTATGCCGGCGTCTGCTCGCTGGGCGCCGTGACCGGCGGCTATCTCGGCTATGCGATCGGCGCGCTGCTCTATGAATCGGTCGGCGCCTGGCTGATCGGCATTTACGGCCTGCAGGAAAAGGCCGCGCACCTGATCCACACCTCGCAGGACTACTGGTTCTGGGTGCTGCTGACCAAGGGCCTGACGCCGATCCCGTTCAAGATCGTCACGATCATGTCCGGCTTCCTGCATTTCGATCTCTGGAAGTTCACCGTCGGCATGGTGATCTCGCGCGTCACCTTCTTCGCGATGATCGCGGTGGCACTGCGCTATTACGGCGACGACATCCGGATCTTCATCGAGAAGCACCTGCCGATGACGGCGCTGGCGCTGGTCGTGGTGGTCGTCGGCGGCTTCTTCGTCCTGCCCATGGTGCTGTGACGCCGGCGCCGCCGCGAAAGCGCCGCACTAGCCGACAATCCTCCTGAGAAGCTACGCTGGCCGTGCTATCGGCAGCCGGCGTGGCCGACACCGGCCTGCCGTGCGCGGAAGGCGGGCTGCAGTCTTGGCAGCGGAGGCAAGGAGGCGGCGGGCGATGAGCATGCGGCGCCCCGACCTGACCGGTCGTCTCGATTTCGCGACCTTCGCGCGCGAGTTCAACCGTTGCCTCGAACAGGACCGCACGATCGCCGTGCCCTATTGGCAGAGCATCGTCGCGGCGGTTCCGCCAACCCTGCAGGACTTCCTCTGGCGCGTCGTAGAGACGCGGCTCAGCCCGCGCGCCGAGGCCCGGCTACGTGCTCTGCCGGCGGCGCGCGACCTCTACTCCGAGATCCTGAACGTGCGCTTCCGGCGCCCGGCGGGCCTGCGCCCGCAGTTTCGGACTCCGAAGCAGGAGTTCGATTCCTACGCGGCGATCTATTGGCGCTTCGCCTCGCCGGCCGCGCGGTTCGACCTCAATTTCGGGCGGCTGGTGATGCTGTCGCTGCGCACCGAGAGCAGCACGCTCGCCCATCGCGGCAAGGGCTCCTATGACGACACGCTGGTGATCATGCGCCGCTGTGGCCGCTTCCGGCATCTCGCTATCTTCCCGATCTGCACCGAGCCCGGCGCGCAATATTCCCAGCGGGCGAGCACCACCACGGACAAGCGCTACCGGGGCGTGAAGTTCAGCAAGACCGAAGGCAACGACATCGACAAGGACGGGATCCGGGATGCCGGGCGCCTGACCGAAGGCACCTACCAGTATTTCGAGAAGAGGGGCGGCCATCTCGGCAACCGCGCGTTCATCGTCGGGATCGACCAGGTCGTCGAGCGCGACACGGATGGCGATGGCCGCTTCACAGAGCAGGACAGGAAGCGGATCGATCCCAAGGGGGCCGGCAAGACGATGTATATCCATCAGGGCGGTGCCGACACCGTGCTGGAGCCTAACACATGGTCGGCCGGCTGCCAGACCATCCCGAAGAACCGCTATGCCAACTTCCTGAAGGCGGTCGGCAAGCCGAACTCCTTCTACTATGTGCTCGTCAATGCCGCGGCCTGAGCACCGCCCCACGGCCAGGAGGCGCCGGGGCATCGCCATTGTCACGCTGGCCCTGGCTGTGGGCGCCGCCGCGCCGGTGCTCGCGCAGTCCGGCGCCCTGTCGCCCCCGGCCGGGCAGGCGCGCTGCTCTTTCGGCGCCTTCGTCAACGAGACCGACCCAGAGGGCCTGAACGTTCGCGCCGGCCCCGGCGTCGGACACAAGATCGTCGGGCGGCTGCCGCCGGTGACCCAGAGCAAGTCCGATCCACCGATCCGGGCGATGGTCGAGGTCGAGGTCACGGCCGGCAGCGATGGCTGGTTCCAGATCCGCAAGGCACGCGACAACGAGGCGCTGACCGAAGCCGCCGCGCGGCCGATGTTCAAGGGCAGCGGCTGGGTGAGCGGCCGCAAGCTCACCGTGAAGTCACAGGCCGATACCGGCCGCGAGCGGCCAGATGCCAAGGCCCCGGCGATCATCGCGGGGCGGGACGGTATGGCCTTCGACAGCGACGCCTTCATCCAGAACGGCCGCCTGCTCGGCTGCAGCGGCAAATGGGTGCTGGTCGAATACGGGCCGCTGCCGGCCGGCGGCGACGTGCTGGAGGCACTGGAGGTCAAGCCGCCGGCGCGCGCCGGGCTGGAGGCCGGCCGCTTCCGCGCTTGGCTCGACCGGATCTGCGCGGTGCAGGAGACCAGCTGCGACGGCGGCTGAGGCCTGTCCGGTCAGCGCTTGCGGAACACCACGCTGAGATTGTTCGCGGGCATCGTCGTGACCTCTGGCGGCCCGAAGCCCGCTGCGGCCGCGAGGGCTGCGACCTCGTCGAGCTCGCGCAGGCCCCAGCGCGGATCACGGCTGCGGAGGCTTTCGTCGAAGGCGACATTGCTCGGCACGAGCGGCACGTCGCTCTGGCGATAGGGGCCGTAGAGATAGAGCGGGCCGCCCGGCGGCAGCAGCCGCGCCGACTCAGAGATCAAACCTTGCGTCGCCGCCCAGGGCGAGATGTGGATCATGTTGATGCAGATCACCGCATCGGCGCGGGCGAGCGGCCAGCCCGGCGTCGAGGCATCGAGGGGCAGGGCAGGCAGCAGATTCGGCAGCGCGGCTTCCTTCGCCCAGGCGTCGATGCTGGCGCGTGCCCCGGCATTCGGATCCGACGGCTGGAAGGACAGGCCGGGCAGGGCGGCGGCGAAGTGCACGGCGTGCTCGCCGGAGCCGCTGGCGATCTCGAGCACCAGTCCGCTCGCCGGCAGGGCCTCGCGGAGAACGGCAAGGATCGGATCGCGATTGCGCTGGGCGGAGGGGGCGAACTGGCGGGTTTCGGCTTCGGGCAAGTTGCGGTTCTCCCATCGCGTGCGCCGGAGAATGCTTCAAATCATGCCGCATTGGGGCAGAAGCAATCGAGCGCGAGAAACTGTGATCGACTCGCCAAGCTTAGCGCATCGCCCGTGCGAAAAACCGATACATACATTCTCGCGCGATGCTCTATAAGCGCTGGCGAAGCAGGCCGATAACGAGTGCGGCCCTGCAGCCTTCGAGCTGGTGTTGTTAACCGAGATTTTGATCGTCGTCGTCCTCACCGTCATCAACGGTGTGCTCGCCATGTCGGAACTCGCGGTCGTCTCGTCCAGACCAGCAAGGCTCAAGGTTCTCAGCGATCAGGGTAGCCGCGGCGCGGCGACAGCCCAGCGCCTCGCCGACAATCCCGGCCGCTTTCTCTCCACGGTCCAGATCGGCATCACACTGGTCGGCGTGCTGTCCGGTGCCTTCTCGGGCGCGACGCTCGGCACGCGACTGTCCGACTGGCTGCGCGACGAGCAGGGCTTTTCCAACGCGGTCGCGGATGGCGTCGGCGTCGGCACGGTCGTCGTCGCGATCACCTATCTCTCGCTGATCATCGGCGAATTGGTGCCGAAGCAGATCGCGCTGCGCGACCCCGAGCGCGTCGCCGCCCGCGTCGCTCCGGCGATGGCGCTGCTCGCAAAGATCGGCTCGCCGCTGGTATGGCTGCTCGACATCTCCGGCAAGACCGTTCTCGCTCTGCTCGGCCAGAAGGGCGAGTCGGAGGAGAAGGTCACCGAGGAGGAGGTCCGCACCATCATCGCCGAAGCCGAGACGGCCGGCGTGCTGGAGCGCGACGAGCGCGAGATGATCTCGGGCGTGATGCGTCTCGCCGACCGTTCGGCGCGGGCCTTGATGACGCCGCGGCGCGAGGTCGAGCATCTCGACCTCGCCGACAGCCCGGCAGAGATCAGGGCGCAGTTGCGCGCGACGCGGCGCTCGCGCCTGCCGGTGCAGGATGGCGAGGCCGACTCGATCATCGGCGTCGTCACGGTCAAGGACATGTTCGACGCATTCTCCGACGGAGACGGGCGCGAGCTGCGCAGCATGGTCCAGCAGACCCCGGTGGTGCTCGATACGACCGGCGCGCTCGACGTGCTGCGCGCGATCCGCGCCTCGCCGGTGCACATGGCGCTGGTCTTCGACGAGTACGGCCATTTCGAGGGGATCATCACCTCCAGCGACGTGCTGGAGGCGATCACCGGCGCCTTCCAGGAAGAGGACGACAGCGAGCCGGCCGTGGTGACGCGCTCCGACGGCTCCTATCTGGTCGCCGGCTGGATGCAGGTCGACGAGTTCTCGCACGAGCTCGGCATCCATGTGCCGCGCGATGCCGACTACCAGACGGTGGCGGGCTTCATCCTCGCCGAGATGAACCGCCTGCCGAATGTCGGCGAGAGCTTCGAGAAGGGCCATTGGCGCTTCGAGGTGGTCGATCTCGACGGCCGCCGGATCGACAAGATCCTGGTCACCCGCGTCGACTGAGCGGCGGGCAGGGATTTTTCTTCTGGAGTCCCCTCATCCTGAGGAGCGCGAAGCGGCGTCTCGAAGGATGTTCCAGGAGGCTCCGGAAGCACTTGGTGCATCCTTCGAGACGCCATTCCCGAGGGAATGGCTCCTCAGGATGAGAGTTGAGACGCAGCGTCCCTAAGCACTGCGAAGCTGCGTTCCGGGGGCCGTTGACGCCCCCCGGTCGCCATGGTCTAAATTCCGAAGGGGTTCATTCGCGACGACCCCGTGAGGCGTCAGCCCAAGGATCGCGTCCAGTCTCCTAGTTTCAGGGAGGGACGCCATGTCTTCCAATATCCAGATCAGCGCTGCCCAATTGTCTCGGCTCGTCGGACTGCCCGATGCGCCGGTCCTGATCGATGTCCGCAACGATGAGGACTTTGCCGCCGATGCGCGGCTGCTTCCGGCCTCGCAGCGCCGCCGGCATGACGATGTCGCCGGCTGGGCCGGTGCCTATGCCGGCAGCAAGGTCGTGGTCTCGTGCCAGCGCGGGCTGAAGCTCAGCGAAGGCGTCGCGGCCTGGCTGCGGCATGAAGGGATTCCGGCGGAAGTTCTTGTCGGCGGCTTCGAGGCCTGGCGGGAAGCCAGCCTGCCGCTGGTCGACGCCCGCAAGCTCCCGGCCCGCGACGACGCCGGCCGGACCGTCTGGGTGACGCGGGCGCGGCCGAAGGTCGACCGCATCGCCTGTCCCTGGCTGATCCGCCGCTTCGTCGATCCTGCGGCCGTCTTCCTGTTCGTGACGGCCTCGGAGGTCGAGGCCGTGGCCGAGCGTTTCGGCGCGACCCCCTTCGACATAGACGGCGTGTTCTGGAGTCATCGCGGCGAGCGCTGCAGCTTCGACACGATGATCGAGGAGTTCGACCTCTCGCTGCCGGCGCTCGACCGGCTCGCGGCCATCGTCAGGGCGGCGGACACCGCCCAGCTCGACGACGTGCCGCAGGCGGCCGGATTCCTGGCGGCGTCGCTGGGATTGTCGCGGATGTTTCGCGATGATCTGGCACAGCTCGAGGCCGGCATACTGCTCTACGACGCGTTCTATCGCTGGTGCCGCGATGCCACCGAGGAAACCCATAACTGGCCTTCCGTGCCGGCAGGAGCAGGGGGACGGCCATGACGATCGCGACCGATGAGGCAAGCAGGCCCGCTGCTGCCGAAATCCCCTCGCTCGGCGAGGCGACGCGGGTCTGGGCGAAGATCGGGCTGCTCTCCTTCGGTGGCCCGGCCGGCCAGATCGCGCTGATGCACAAGGAGCTGGTCGAGGAGCGCCGCTGGATCGGCGAGCGGCGGTTCCTGCATGCGCTCAACTACTGCATGCTGCTGCCCGGTCCCGAGGCGCAGCAGCTCGCCATCTATGTCGGCTGGCTGCTGCACCGCACGCTCGGCGGCCTGATCGCCGGGCTGCTCTTCGTCCTGCCCGGCGCGCTGGTGATGCTGGGCCTGTCCATGCTCTACGTGCTCTATCGCAGCGTGCCGGTGGTCGATGCCCTGTTCTTCGGCGTCAAGGCCGCGGTGCTCGCCGTGGTGATCGAGGCCGGGCTCAGGATCAGCCGCCGGGCCTTGAAGAACCGGGCGATGATCGCGATCGCGGTCGCCGCCTTCCTCGCGCTTTTCCTTTTCAAGCTGCCGTTCCCGCTGGTGATCCTCTGTGCCGGGCTGACCGGCTGGCTCGGGAGCCTCTACGCGCCGGCGCTGTTCGAGGCCGGCGGTCATGCCGGCAAGGGTGGCGCGCCCGAGTTCAAGGGTGTCGTCGACCTGATGTTCGAGCGCGGCGAACTGGAGCACGCCAAGCCCTCGACCGGCCGGGCGCTGCGGACGCTGGCACTCTGGCTGCCGCTCTGGCTCGGCCCGGTGGCGCTGCTCTGGCTGCTGGCAGGCGGCAACAATGTCTTCACGCAGATCGGCAGCTTCTTCAGCGCCATGGCGGTCGTCACCTTCGGCGGGGCCTATGCCGTGCTGGCCTATGTCGCGCAGGCGGCGGTCGAGGGCTATGGCTGGCTCGTCGCTGGCGAGATGGTCGACGGGCTCGGCCTCGCCGAAACCACGCCGGGGCCGCTGATCCTGGTGCTGCAGTTCGTCGGCTTCCTCGCCGCCTGGCGGGTGCCGGGCGGGCTCGATCCGCTCGTCGCCGGCAGCCTCGGCGCCCTGCTGACGCTCTGGGTCACCTTCGCGCCCTGCTTCCTCTGGATCTTCCTGGGCGCGCCCTATGTCGAGGCCCTGCGCGGCAACCGGGTGCTCTCGGCCTCGCTGACCGCGATCACGGCGGCGGTGGTCGGCGTGATCATGAATCTCGCGCTCTGGTTCGGGCTTCATGTGCTGTTCGGTACCGTCCGGCCGGTCAGCTTCGGTCCGCTCGCGCCGGACCTGCCGGTGCTCTCGAGCCTGGACTGGCGGGCGGCGCTGCTCGCCGCCGGCGCGATGCTGGCCATGCTGCGCTTCAAGCAGGGGATGATGACGGTGCTTGCCGGCTGCGCGCTCGCAGGCGTCGCCCTGCGCCTGCTGGGATAGCGACTGTTTCATTCTGCGGAATTCTGAACTGCCCGGCACGGAAATTGTGCTCGGGCGAGGGAATGATCATTTCGGTGGGTCTGGAGGCTTGCGCCATGACCCATCGTTTTCTCGAGATCGCGACGACGCCTGCCGTCAAGGCGGCGCAGGAGGCGCAAGGCAGCCGCCGCGCCTATGCCAGGCAGGAGGAGGGCGCGCCGCATCACGACCGGCTCGGCGGCAGCGAGGCCGCGTTCATCGGCGCCCGCGACTCCTTCTACATGGCGAGCGTCTCCGAGACCGGCTGGCCCTATCTGCAGCATCGCGGTGGTCCGCAGGGCTTCCTGCGCGTGCTCGACGAGACGACGCTCGGCTTCGCCGACTTGCGCGGCAACCGGCAATATCTCAGCCTGGGCAATCTCAGCACCGATGACCGGCTCTGCCTGTTCCTGATGGACTATGGCAACCAGGCGCGGCTGAAGATCTTCGGGCGCGCCCGCTTCCACGATCTCGCGGCGGAACCGGAGCTGGCGCGCCGCCTGATCGTGCCGGGCTACCGCGCCGTGCCGGAGCGCGGCATGACGATCAAGGTCGAGGCCTTCGACTGGAACTGCCCGCAGCACATCACCCCGCGCTTCAGCGAGGCGGAGCTGGCGCCGGCGCTCGCGCCGGTGCGGCAGCGGTTGGAGGAGCTTGAAGCCGAGAATGCCCGGCTGCGGGCCGAGCTGGCCGCGCGCGTCCAGAGCTAGAGGTCAGCGCCGCTCGTTCGTCTCGATGACGCGATACTCGGCGTCGACGATCTCGCCCTGCGCGGCGCCTTGCTGCGGCTGGCCGAAGGGGTTCTGCGGATCGATGCCGGCGGCGCGCATGCGCCGGCGCATCTGCCAGGCGGCGACGGCGCCGCCGATCAGCACGACCGGGATCAGGATCAAGGCGAGGCTGGCCGCCACCAGGAAAAGCAGCACGCCGAGGGCAAAAGCCCCGGCCATGATGAGATAGCTCGCCCAGCGCGGCAGGCGGCCCGTACTCTGGTTGAGGCGGCTGTTCAGGTCGATGCGGATCATGGCTCGTCGTTCGTTCGGTTGGCGCTAATCTAGGAAGCCAATGCGGCGTTGACGAGGGCGGCGGGCGTAATTTCAGCCGGGCAGGGGCCAGTCATAGACCCAGGCATAGCGCTGGCGCAGGCCTTCCGGGCCGAGCCGGCGCAGCACGATGTCGCGGGCATAGCTCCAGGGTCGGCCGAGATGGTAGGAGCGGGCATTGTCGCGGCTCGCCTGCTGGACGCGAGTCGCCCGGCCCTGCCGTGCCGCGGCATAGGCGGCGAAGGCGGCGGGAACCGAGGCGGTGCCGTCGGCCTGCAAGGCGCTCGCGAGTTCATGTGCCAGCACGGCCGCATCCTCGATGGCGAGCGCTGCACCCTGGGCCAGGAAGGGCAGGACCGGGTGGGCGGCGTCGCCGAGCAGCGCGATGCGGCCCTTCGCCATCGCCGCCGGCTCGCGGTCATAGAGCGACCAGACCTGCCAGGCGGGCGCAGCCTCGACCAGATGGCGCAGCGAAATCGGGGCGCCATTGGCGATGCCGGCGATGTCGCTTGCATTACCCTCGCGCGACCAGCCCGGGCGGGCCTCGCGCGCGGCGCGGATCAGGACGAGATTGATCTCCTTGCCGCCGGCCACCGGGTAGTGGACGGCATGGCGGGCGCTGCCGAGGCGCAGCGAAACCGTGGGCTGGCGCAGTTCCGACGGCACTTCCGCCGAGGGAATCAGCGTCCGCCAGGCCTCCCAGCCGGTGAAGCGCGGCTCGCGGGTGTCGCCGGTGAGCTGGCGGGCCTGCGACCAGAGCCCGTCGGCGCCGATCAGACCCATGGCCTCGACCGTCTCGGTCTGGCCGTTCTCGGCGACGAGCGTCGCGGTGATGCCGGCTTCGGTCTCGGCGCAGGCGAGCAGGCCGCGGCCGATCAACCAGCGGATGTTCGGCAAGGTGCGGGCGGCATCGAGCAGGATCTGGTGGAGATCGGCCCGCTTCAGCGCCCGGGAGGGCGTCGCGCCCGGCGCAGGCGGCGCATAGGGCATGCTGAGCAGCGGCGTCTCGCTCCGCCAGCGGCTGATCGCGAGCGATTCTGGCCGGACGGCGGCACGGCGCAGAGCGATGCCGAGGTCGAGCGCCTCGAGCACGCGGCCGGCATTGGGCGAGACCTGGATACCGGCACCGGCCTCGGCGAAGCGGGTGCGCTTCTCGGCGATGACGACGGGGATGCCGCGGCGCGCCAGCGCAATGGCCGCGGTGAGGCCGCCAATGCCGGCGCCGGCGATCAGGATCGGAGACATCGCTTCAGCCGTTCACGTCCCGCCGCGCCCCCGGCGGGAAGCGCCTCAAGCCGCCTTGGGGGCGTCGTGGTACTCGCATTCGGCCGGCTTGCCGTGACCGGCGCCGAGCGAAGGCTCGTATTTGAACAGCGTCGAGCAATAGGGGCAGATGATCTCGTCATCCGAGCCCATGTCGAGGAAGACATGCGGATGGTCGAAGGGCGGCTTGGCGCCGATGCACATCAGCTCGCGCGCGCCGACATGGATGACGGCGACGCCGGGATCGTTGTGGAAATGCGGTGTGCCGTGGTCGGCCATGGTCGCTCTCTGTCGTCTCGATTTGCGGCGCACGATAATCGTTCGCCCGCGGGCGCGCCAGTGCGCGGGGGCGAAATCACGGGCCCGCCGCTTGCGGCGTCCTGTCCCGGTCAGCGGGCCCGGGCGCAGGCGAGGCCGATCTCTCGGGCGCGCTCGGTCTGCTCCGGGGTGAGGGCGTCGGCGAGCACGCGGCTCCAGAGCTCATCACGCTTCAGCCCCTCCATCGAGCAGGAGCAGACGCGCTCGCAGGCCTCCTTCGGCGTACCCGTCGCGACGCAGCTGCGCTGGCAGGCGGCGAGGAAGGGCACGGCGTCGGCATCCGGCAGCTTCGGGCCGGAGAGCTGCATGAAGAGCATGAGCGCGCCGATGAAGAGCGGCTGGTGGACGAGATAGACGAACAGGCTGTTGCGGCCGCCGAGCGCGACGAGGCGGGCCGGGGCGGACCTCGCGCGCCAGAGCGTCCAGACGCCTTCGGGCGCCTTCGCCAGGGCGACCTTGCCCAGCGCCATGCCGGCGAGGACACAGGCGAACCAGGGGAAGAGCGGCACGAAATCGGCGGTGTAGGGCCAGGGGCCGAAGCCGAGCCAGGACAGCCATTCGGTTTCGAAGACCTCGCCGCTGAGGATGAAGGGCAGGGCGAACCAGACCGCCGCGATCAGCGCCAGAGCGACGGCTGGCAGCCGCAGGAAGGGCAGGGCGAGCAGGCTCGCCAGCGCGATGTGGTGCAGGATGCCGAAGAAGATGAAGTTCTGCGGGATCGCGAACCAGGTGCCGACGGTGACCAGCAGCGCGGCGCCGGCGACCATGGCGAAGCGCTTCGCATAGGCCTGCCGGTTCAGGCCGTTCCGTGTCGCCAGGATCAGGCTGAAGCCGACGATCGCCAGGAAGGAGCCGGCGATCAGGCGGGCGAAGAGGCGCCAGCCGGGATCGGAGACGACGTCGACGCGGATCAGCCGGAAGAAGGAGAGGTCGTAGGCGAAATGGTAGACGAACATGGCGAGCAGGGCGATGCCGCGCGCCAGGTCGAGCAGTTCGATGCGGCCTCGGGCCGGGGTGGAGGTTTTTGCCGGGGTGGGGATCTTGGCCGAGGCCGTGGCTTGCTCGCTCATGGGGTGAACTCTTAGGCGGTGAGCGGGGGCTGGGGAAGGGGCGTGCACCTGCGGCGCCTAGCTTGTTCAGGTCATCCCGGCCGGAGCGAAGCGCAGAGCCGGGACCCATGCCGGGACGGTTCAGGCATGGGTCCCGGGTCTCCCTCCGGTCGCCCGGGACGACCGGAGCTTTTCCAGCAAGCAAGAGTCCTTCGAGCCCTCATCCTGAGGAGCCGCGTCAGCGGCGTCTCGAAGGATGTTCCAGGAGGCTCCGGACCAAGCTGGACCATCCTTCGAGACGCAGCCTTCGGCTGCTCCTCAGGATGAGGGCTGAAGATGAGGGCTGGAGCTGGGTGGTCGGCGCGCAGCAGGGACGCCGCTGCATGCTGCCATGCCGACGGGCGCGGCTACCAAAACCCGCCCCGCCATGGCACAGCAGACGCGACAATTTTCGAAAGAACGGCGCGACGACATGCAGCGATTCGATTCCGACGGCGTCAGCCTCGCCTATCTCGACCTCGCCCCGACCATCGAGGGCGGCTCCGGCGATCCGATCGTGCTCGTCCACGGCTTCGGCTCGAGCCATATGGTCAACTGGGTGAACACCCAGTGGAGCAAGACGCTGACCCATGCCGGCTACCGGGTGGCGCTGCTCGACAATCGCGGCCATGGCCAGAGCCAGAAGCTCTACGACCCCGAAGCCTACAACTCGAACATCATGGCCGAGGATGTCCGCCGGCTGATGGACCATCTCGGCATCGAGCGCGCCGATGTGATGGGCTACTCGATGGGCGCCCGCATCTCGGCGCATCTGGCGCTGGCGCATCCGGAGCGGGTTCGCGCGCTGCTGCTCGGCGGGCTCGGCATCCATCTCGTAGAAGGCGTCGGCCTGCCGCTCGGCATCGCGGATGCGATGGAGGCGCCCTCGCTCGCCGATCTGACCGACCCGATGCAGCGCATGTTCCGCGCCTTCGCCGAGAACACCGGCAGCGACCTGCGCGCGCTCGCCGCCTGCATCCGCGGCACCCGGCAGACGCTCACGGCCGAACAGGTCGGCCAGATCGCGGTGCCGACCCTGATCAGCGTCGGCACGAAGGACGATGTCTCCGGTTCCGGGCCGGAACTCGCGGCGCTGATCCCGGGCGCGGAGAGCTTCGACATCGTCGGCCGGGACCATAATCTTGCGGTCGGCGACAAGACCCACAAGCAGGCGGTGCTGGAGTTCCTCTCGCGCCGGGCATGACCCATGGTCCGGAGAATAACGTTCTCCTGCAGGAGAATATTATTCTCCATCAATGACTTGCATGCGACCCTTCGCATTTCGAGTCTTGTCCTTCACGGCTTGATTCAGCTAGAAGGCAGGCCCATCTCCTTCTGCGCGACGCCGTCGTGCCGGAATAATTGCTCGCCGAGCGCACCGTAGCGGAGAACGCCATGCCATCGGGACGCCCGAACGTCGAAGCCCGTGATCCCGCAACCGGGCTCGATCGGGTCGATCCCGTCTGGTCGCGGCTGCGCCGCGAGGCCGAGCAGGCGATCGCCGCCGAGCCGGCCATGACCAGTTTCATCCTCTCGACCGTTTTGAACCAGCGCAGCTTTGAGGAGGCGGTCTCGCATCGCGTCTCGGCGCGTCTCGCGCATGGGGCGGTTCCGGCCGAGCTGATCGACCAGGCCTTCGAGGAGGCGCTCGCCGCCGATCCCGAGATCAGCCAGGGTTTTCGCGCCGACGTCGTCGCCGTGCTCGACCGTGACCCGGCCTGCTACCGGCTGCTGGAGCCGGTGCTCTATTTCAAGGGCTTCCACGCGCTGCAGACCCACCGCCTGGCGCATTGGCTGCACCAGCAGGGCCGGCGCGATTTCGCGCTCTATCTGCAGAGCCGCTCCTCGGAAGTCTTCCAGACCGACATCAACCCGGCCGCGAAGATCGGCAAGGGCGTCTTCCTCGATCACGCCACCGGCCTCGTCGTCGGCGAGACCACGGTGATCGAGGACAATGTCTCGATGCTGCAGGACGTCACGCTCGGCGGCACCGGCAAGCAGGGCGGCGACCGCCATCCGAAGATCCGCAAGGGCGTGCTGATCGGCGCCGGCGCCAAGATCCTCGGGAATATCGAGGTGGGACAATGCGCCCGCGTCGCGGCCGGCTCGGTCGTGCTGGCGGCGGTGCCGCGCAACACCACGGTCGCGGGCGTGCCGGCCAAGGTCGTCGGCGAGGCCGGCTGCGCCGAGCCCGCCCGCTCGATGGACCAGATCCTGACCAGCGATTGCGGCGGCGGGATCTGACGCGCCGCTAGAGGCTGTCCGCCAACCATTCCATGACTCGTGCCCGCAGCGGGTGCGGCCTGCTGGCCGGCGCTGGCAGGATCGTCAGCCGGTCGCCGCTCGGCATCGCAACAGCGAAGGGCGTGGCCAGCCGGCCCTGGGCCAGGAGCGGCGCGATCAGGCTCGCGCGACCGATCAGGATGCCGGAGCCGCCGAGCGCGGCATCGAGCGCCAGCGCATAGAGCGAATAGGACGGGCCGCGGCCGGCATCGACGCCGGCGACGCCGGCATATCTCAGCCAGCGTGCCCAGTCGCTGCGCCAGACCGCATCGTGCAGCAGGGTCCTGCCCAGGAGATCGGAGGGCGTGCGCAATTGCTGCGCCAGATGCGGCGAGCAGATCGGAACGAGGCTGTCTTCGGCAAGGGCGAGGGCGTCCGGCGGCGGTTCCGCCAGATAGAACAGAGCGAGGTCGAAGGCCTCGCGCGGCCCGCTCGGTGGCGCCTCCATCGCCGAGATCGAAATCTGCAGCTCCGGGAATTCCTGCTGCAAGGCCGGCAGGCGCGGTGAGAGCCAGAGCTGGGCGATGCAGGGCAGGGCGGCGATGGCGAGCGCCCGGCCGGCATGGGTCGCGCGCAGATCGTGCACCGCGAGCGAGAGCGCCTCGAAGGCCGCGCTGAGGCGCGGCTGCGCCTGCCTGCCGGCGTCCGCCAGCGCGACACCCTGGGGCAGGCGCCGGAACAGGGGAAAGCCGAGGAACGCCTCGAGCTGTCGCACCTGCTGGGCGATGGCGCCAGGCGTGACGCCGAGTTCCTCGGCGGCGCGGGCGAAGCTGCCGAGCCGGCCGGCCGCCTCGAAGGCGCGCAGCGCGTTGAGCGGCGGCATGGGCGGGCGCGGCGGTGCGACAGGCATGGGAGGAGGCTGCTCCGGCAGATGTCTATCGTCAGTCTCGCGGTCGTCCCGGGCGACCGGAGGGAGACCCGGGACCCATGCCTGAACGCTGATCGGAAAGGCTCAGGCATGGGTCCCGGATCGGCGCCGCTTCGCGGCTTGTCCGGGACGACACTGGTAAGAGTGAGGCCTAGAATTCCTAGGCCTCACGGCGACGATAACTGGTTTGCGCTACGCCTGCCAAGCCGTTCCAATGGCTGTGGGAAGCATGGACCGGCGAGGCGGACGATGAGCGCGAAACTGGCGAGGCGGGACTGGGTGCCGGCGGCGAGCGAGGACTATGTCCTGCGTGTCGCGGGAGAGATCGCCGGGCAGGGCCGGGCGGCAACCGAGGCGCGACTTGCCGGGCTCATTGCCGAGAACCGGGCGATCCATGAGCGCGACTGCGTCAATCTCAACCCGGCGACCAATGTGATGAACCCGCGCGCCGAGGCCGTGTTGGGCCAGGGCATGGGTGCGCGGCCCTCGCTCGGCTATCCCGGCGACAAATACGAGATGGGGCTGGAGGCGATCGAGCAGATCGAGATCGTCACCGCCGAGCTCGCCGCCGAGGTCTTCGGCGCGGGCCATGCCGAGATCCGGGTGCCATCCGGCGCCATCGCCAATCTCTATGTCTTCATGGCCGCAGCGAAGGCGGGCGACTGCATCATCGCGCCGCCGCCTTCGATCGGCGGACACGTCACCCACCATGGCGCCGGGGCGGCCGGGCTCTATGGCATCACCACCCATCCGGCGCCGGTCGACGCGCAGAACTACACGGTCGATCTCGACAGGCTGCGGGCGGATGCGCTGCGGCTGAGGCCGAAGCTGCTCAGCATCGGCGGCAGCCTCAACCTGTTTGCGCACCCGATCCGCGAAATCCGCGCCATTGCCGACGAGGTCGGCGCCATCGTGCTGTTCGACGCGGCGCATCTCTCCGGCATGATCGCCGGCCACGCCTGGCAGCAGCCGCTGGCCGAGGGCGCCCATGTCATGACAATGAGCACCTATAAGAGCCTGGGCGGGCCGCCCTCGGGGCTGATCGTCACCAATGACGCGGCGATCGCCAAGAAGCTCGATGCCATCGCCTATCCCGGGCTGACCGCCAATTTCGACGTGGCGAAATCGGCCTCGCTCGCGATCACGCTGATGGACTGGCAGGAATTCGGGCGCGACTACGCGCAGATGATGGCGGCGACGGCCAAGGCGCTGGCAGAGGCGCTGGTCGAGCGGCAGGTGCCGGTTTTCGCCCGTGAGCGCGGCATGACGCAGTCGCACCAGTTCGCGATCGAGGCAGCCCCCTATGGCGGCGGCCAGGCGGCGGCGAAGCGGCTGCGCGCCGCCAACATCCTGAGCTGCGGCATCGGCCTGCCGATTGCCGAGGTGGCGGGAGACGTCAACGGGCTCAGGCTCGGCACGCCGGAGATCGTCCGCTTCGGCATGAAGCCGGAGCACATGCCGGAACTCGCCGGCTACATCGCCGACGGTCTGTCCGGCGCGCGTCCGGTGGAGGCGGTGGCGCAGGAGGTCACTGCCTTCCGCAAGCGATTCTCGAGCCTGCACTACATGCGCTGAAGCCGGAGCCTTCTGGGGCTCGGCTGACTCGCTGGGTCATTCCGGACGAGCCGCGTCAGCGGCGCTGATCCGGGATCCATGCCTGAGCCTTGCCGATCCGGGCTCCGGCGTGGATCCCGGGTCTTCGCTTCGCTGCGCCCGGGATGACTTCGCAAGAACGGTTCGGGCCAGATCCAGCGGTCTTGCTAGCCCTCTACCAATTCGATCGCCGAGCGGATGGCGGTGGCGTAGCCGCGGGCGCCGAGGCCGGCGATGATCGCGGTCGCGGCGAGCGAGACATAGGATTTGTGATAGTGCGCCTCGCGGCGGTGGATGTTGGAGATGTGGAGCTCGATGATCGGGCCCGGGAACATCTTCAGCGCGTCGAGGATCGCGATCGAGGTGAAGGAATAGGCGGCGGGGTTGATGATGATCGCGCTGCCTTCGTCGATCGCCTCATGGATCCAGTCGACCAGCTCGTATTCGCGGTTGCTCTGCCGGAACTCGACCGGCCAGTCGCCGGCCGTCTCGCGGCACATGGTCTCGACCTCGGCGAGCGTGGTCTTGCCGTAGATATGCGGCTCGCGCTTGCCGAGGCGATTGAGGTTCGGCCCGTTCAGGACATAGATCGGCTTGTTCACGGCAGCACCTGTTCGTGGTTTCCGTTCATCTGCGCTCAGCCCTGGTAACCCATCAGCCGGGGCAGCCAGAGCACGAGCTCGGGGATGAAGGTGATGAGGGCCAGCGCCACCAGCATCGCCCCGAGGAAGGGCATGCATTCGCGGACGATGTCGCGCAGCGGGACGCCGGTGATGTTGGTCATGACGAAGAGCAGCAGGCCATAGGGCGGGGTGATCAGGCCGAGCATGATGTTGACCACCACGACGACGCCGAAATGCACCATGTCGATGCCGAGTGCCTTGGCGGTCGGGATGAAGACCGGCACGACGATCAGCAGGATCGCGGTGCCTTCGAGCAGGCAGCCCAGGACGAGCAGGATAAGGTTGACCAGGATCAGGAAGCCGATGGGCGAAAGATCCCAGCCGGAGAGGAAGACCTTGAGGCTCTCCGGGATGTTCTCGATGGTGACGACGTAGTTGAAGACCAGCGCGCCGGCGATCAGCATGCCGATCGAGGCGGTGGTGCGCGCGCTGTAGGCGAGCGAAGCGTAGAAGGCGCGCAGCGAGACGCTGCGATAGAGCAGCACCGAAATTGCCAGCGCATAGGCTGCAGCGACCGCTGCGGCCTCGGTCGGCGTGGTCGCCCCGCCATAGATGCCCCCGAGCAGCACGACCGGCATCATCAGCGCCGGGAAGGCCCGCCAGGTGATACCGGGAAGCTCGCGCAACGGCACCGGAGCCTCGACCGGGAAATTGCGGCGGCGGGCGGTGGCGCCGATCAGGCTCATCTGCGCCAGGGCCATCAGCAGGCCGGGGATCACGCCGCCAAGGAAGAGGAAGCCGATCGAGGCATCCGAGACCAGGGCGTAGAGCACCATCGGGATCGAGGGCGGGATGATCGGCCCGATGACGGCGGTAACCGCCGTCAACGCCGCGGCGAAGCTCGGCGGGTACTTGCCGTCCTTGGTCATCATCGCCTGCATCATCCGCCCCGTGCCGGCAGCATCGGCGATGGCGGAGCCGGACATTCCGGCGAAGATCACGCTCTGGACGACGTTGACCTGGGCGAGGCCACCGCGGAAGCGGCCGACCAGCGCATCGCAGAAGCGCAGCAGACGCTCGGTCATGCTGCCGATGTTCATCAGCTCGGCCGCCAGGATGAAGAGCGGCACGGCGAGGATGACGTAGTTGGTGTACATGCCGTTGAGCAATTGCTCGGCGGCGATGGAGAGATCCTGGCCGGCCAGCAGCAGATAGAAGATCGAGCCGGCGATCATGGCGTGGCCGATCGGCAGGCCGAGCAGCGACAGGGCGACGATCGTCGCGATGCAGAGGGCGAAGGGGCTCATACGCCGGAGCCCGCCTTGGTCGGGTCGAAGGCCTCCGGCGCCTTGCCGCGCAGCGCCTGCGTGCAGAGCCAGAGATAGCGCACGATCGCGGCGACCGCGAAGGCGATGTAGATCGAATAGACCCAGTTGAAGGGCAACTTCAGATAGGCGGTGCGCTCGACCTTCATGAAGGAGACGTAGTCGGCCATGGCGGGCAGCGAGATCGTGTAGAGCACGATCAGCGGCACCGCAGTGACGACCGCCATGACCCGCCGGGCCTTGGGGCCGACCGCGCCATAGATGATGTCGAAGCGGATCTCGTCGCTCTCGCGGGTGACGAAGGCCGCGCCGAACAGCACCAGCCAGAGCCAGAGCAGCACGCTGATCTCATGCGTCCAGCCGATCGGCAGGTTGAAGACGTAGCGGAAGACGATCTGCACGAGGAACACGGCGAACATCGCGCCGAGCATCAGCACGAGGACATTCTCGGCGCGGCGTGCAAGCCAGGCTCCGAGCGGTTTCAGCGAGCGCAGCATCGGTCCTCCCTCGAATTTCGGCCCGCCGACCCCTCAATCGGCGGGCCGCGCCGGGCTCAAGGAGCCTAGCGCAGAAACTGGATCGCTCGGCCACTGGCCGGAGGCGGGTGACGACAAAGCCCGCGCCGATCAGCCCGCCGAGCAGGCTGATCGGATCATGCGTTCCCATCAATGGTTCAAAAGGTGGAGCTGCCGGCCGGACCCGTATCGACCCGGCCGGGCCGGCTCAGAGCGCGTTGATCTTGTCGAGCATGCCCGGCGTCCAGCCCTTGGCGAGGTCGGATTCCAGGTACTTCTTCTGGGCGAAGTCGCGGAAGGCCTTGAGATCGGGCGTGTAGACCTCGAGCCCCTGCTTCTTGAAGAAGTCGGCGAGCTCGACCTCCTTGGCGAGGTGCTCCTTGGTGCTCCAGTCGATCGCGGCATCGGCGGCGGCCTGGAAGGCGGCCTGCTTCTTCGCATCCATGCCATCCCAGACGCGCTTGGTGACGCAGAGCAGATCGAAGCCGACGAGATGCGAGGTCAGGACGATCTGCGACGAGACCTCGTAGAACTTCATGTTCTGGACGTTGGGCAGCGGGTTGTCCTGGCCGTCGATCGCGCCGCTCTGCAGGCCGGTATAGACCTCGGCATAGGCCATCGGCGTCGGATTGGCGCCGAGCGACTGGCCGAGGAACTGCCAGGCGTCGCCGCCGGGCATGCGCAGCTTGATGCCGGCCATGTCGGCGGGGGTGTTGATCTTCTTCTTCGGCTTCAGGCCGACCTGGCGGGCGCCGAAATAGGTCGGCCCGAGGATTTTGATGTTGAGCTTGTCCTCGGCCATCTTCTTGAGCTCGGCGCCGACCGGGCTGGCGAAGACCTTCTTGAGATGGTCGGCGTCGCGGAAGAGATAGGCGGAGGTGACGATCGACCAGGCCGGGATCTGGTTCGAGACGTCCTGTGGCGCGATGTTCCCCATTTCGAGGTTGTTGCGCTGCATCGCCACCAGCTCTGTGCCCTGCTTGAACAGGTTGCCGCCGTAATAGGGCTGGAGCGTGAAGTCCTCTTTGATGGCCTCGCCGAACTTCTTCATCATCTCGGCGCGGATGTCCTGCTCGGAGAACACCGCGGAGAAGCGCAGATTGGGCTTGCCCTGGGCCATGGCCGCGCCGGTGAAACCAACCGTCGCCGCGGCGGCGCCGCCCGCGAGCAGAGCGCGCCTGTCGAGCTTGAATGTCATGCCGATCCCTCCTGCATGGCGGCTTATGATGCCGCCTATCGGGGCGCACTATCGCCACAGCTCGGCGCAGGCGCAACCTCGATTTTCAATTTCGTATGATGTTTTTCGTTTTGCCAGACGATTGTGTAATCCGCCGGGGCTGCGCTAGCATTGGCCAGCGGCACGGGGCGGAAGCCTCGGCGCCGGCATGACCCGTTCACCCGCATCGAGGCCGTGAAGATGCTCAACATCGCCCCGCCGGACGCGTCTGTCGGAGAGCTGGCCTATCGCCGCATCCGCGCCGACATCATCTTCGGCAGGCTGGCGCCCGGGCAGAAGCTCAAGCTGGAGGTGCTGCGCGAGGGCTATGGCGCCAGCGTCAGCACCTTGCGCGAATTGCTGAACCGGCTCGCCTCGGAAGGGCTGATCGCGGCCGAGGGCCAGAAGGGCTTCATGGTTGCGCCGGTCTCCGCGACCAATCTGCGCGAGCTCGCGGCGATGCGGCTGCTGCTGGAAGGGCATGCGCTGGCCCAGTCCTTCGAAGCCGGCGACATGGAATGGGAGGGGCGTGTCGTCGCGGCCCATCACAAGCTCGCCCAGATGGAAAAGCGCATGCTCGACAAGGACCGGGCCGATGCCGAGCTCTGGAAGCGCTATGACTGGGAATTCCACCACGCGCTGATCTCGGCCTGCGGCTCGCAGGTGCTGCTCGAGACTCATGCCGCGATCTACGACAAATATCTGCGCTATCAGATGGTCGCGGTGATCTTTCGCGGGCAGATCGCCGCCGAGGAGCACCAGATCCTGCTCGACTGCGCGCTGAAGCGCGATCAGGAGCGCGCCGCGGCCGTGCTCGATGTCCACGTCAATGCCTGCGTCGAGCACACGCTGGCGCTGGGGATGCTGGATTAGGTTTCGACGGCCTGATCGTCGCCTGCGTTGTTCCCCGTCGATCTCTGCCGTCATCCCGGACAAGCGGCTTCAGCCGCGCCGATCCGGGATGCATGCCGGGGCATTTTTCGCGAAGGCTCGGGCATGGGTCCCGGGTCTCCCTCCGGTCGCCCGGGGCGACTTCTGAAATCGGTCTGAGCGCTTCGCTTCAGTTCCCGGCCCGGCCATAGCGCTCAACCATTTCGGCGCGCAGCGCGTCCTCGCCGATCGCCTCGCCGCCGCCGAGCCAGACCGAGGTGACCTTGCCCGCGCCGTCGCGGACGAGCCGGGCCGGCTCGCCGGGGCTGTGGAAGGCCGAGGCCCTGACGATCCGGCCGTGATCGGGAGCCTCGACCGTGATCTC
The DNA here is from genome assembly GCF_032464875.1 of Allobosea rubneri. NCBI lineage: Bacteria > Pseudomonadati > Pseudomonadota > Alphaproteobacteria > Hyphomicrobiales > Alloboseaceae > Allobosea > Allobosea rubneri. The sequence continues at coordinate 3,669 of NZ_JAWDID010000004.1, read as the reverse complement.
CGGGGCATCGAGGAAGGGCGTGAACAGGGCGGGATTGGCGCAGAGCACCTTGCTCTCGCCCGGCACGAGATCGCCGGCTCCCCAGATCGTCCACCAGCGCCCGGCCCAGTCCCGCGTTACCTCGGAGGGGGCGCCGTGGCCGGAGAAGGTCTTGAGGATGTGGACGACGCCGTCGAGCCAGGGATGGGCGAGGCCGTCGATCGCATTGGTCAGCACCGAGACGGTCAGATCCTGCTCCGGCAGGATGACGGTGCGGGTGATGAAGCCCTGGAAGCCGCCGGAATGGCCGACCCAGTGCCAGTCGCCTTCGCCGCCAGAAATGGTGCCGAGCCCGTAATGCCGGCCGAGGCTGCTTTCGCTGTCCGGCCAGAGCCGGCGGGTCATCTCGCGCCGGCTGAGCGGGGAGAGGATGCTGGCTTCGGCGCGCGGCGAGAGCTGCGCGAAATAGCGGGCGACGTCGGCGGCGGTCGCGACGAAACCGGCGGCCGCTGTCATCGCGTTGCCAGGATTGTCGGCGGGGATCACCACGCGCCGGCCGAGCGGCTGGGTGCCGCTATGGCCCTTGGCCATCGGGCCGGTCCAGAGCCCGATATCGGGCTGCGTCTCGCGCAGGCCGGCGGGGATGACGATCTCGCGGAGAATCCAGTCGGGATAGGCTTCGCCGGTCACGGCCTCGATCACCAATCCGAGCAGGGCGAAGCCGTGATTGGAATATTTCAGGCGCTGGGCAGCCGGGTAGACCGGCGGCTGGGCGAGGTCAGCCAGCAGTTCGTCGCGGCGGCGATAAGGACGACGATCGAAGAACTGGCTGGAATCGGCGCCGTCGCGAACGAGGCCGGCGCTGTTGGAGACGAGCTGGGTGAGAGTGACCTTCGCTACGTCCTCGTGCAGACCCGGCACATAGGCGCCGACCTTGTCGTCGAGGCGCAGGTGGCCGGCCTCGGCGAGGCGCAGCAGGCCGGCGGCGGTGAAGCTCTTCGAATGCGAGGCGATGCGGAAACCGTGGCGCGGCGTCAGAGCTTCGCCGCTGGAAAGATCGGCCTTGCCGAAGGCGGCCTCGAGCACGACCTTGCCGCCGCTGGCGACGGCCACGGCGCAGCCCGGCTGCTCGTGATGGCGACGCTGGAAGGCGAGCCAGCTTCCGATATAGTCGAGGGCGGCGGGCAACCAGGGTTTCATCGCAAGACCTATCCTTCGAGCCGGTTCAGCGGGAACATGTCACGCGCGGCGCCGTTGCGTCAGGTGCTCCGGCGGATGGGCCCATGCAGGTCGCGCTCGTCCGGGGGAGATGCCGTTTCGCTTGCTCTCGCCGGCCTCGCATGGCATCCGTCCGCCCAACGCAAAAGGATCGCCCACGTGGACAAGACCGAACTCGCCAAGCTCGAAGCCTATCTTCGCCGCACCTTCTCGAACCATCAGATCAGCGTGCGGGCGCGGATGAAGAAGACCGATTCCGCCGAGGTCTACCTCGCCGACGAGTTCATCGGCATCATCCATGTCGATGACGAGGACGGCGACCGTTCCTTCAACTTCACCATGGCGATCCTCGACGTCGATCTCGACGACTGAGGCTCCTAAGGCTCTGTGGAAACGTGCTTTTCCACTAAGCCAAGCTCGTCATTCCGGAGACGCGGCGAAGCCGTGCAGCGCCGGAATCCATCTTCGAACGCCGGAGTCCTGCGACGGATTCCGGCGTTTCGCTTTGTCCCAGCCAGAGCGACGGTGCTGGGAGCGTGCGGCGGTCCTAGCGCACCAGCCGGTCGACGGCGCGGCGGACGCCGCCGAGCATCAGTTCCCAATCGGCGATGATGGCGCGCGGGAAGCGGATGTTCACATCCATGCCGCGATGGCGGAAGGTCACGCGGCAAAGCTCGTCGAGCCCCGAGGCCGGCACCGCGATCGGGCAGCGCGCCGCAAAGCCGCGACCGTCGGGCACCGAGACGAACAGCTCGTCGCCCTGATAGGGAGAGCCCTTGCGGAAGCCGCGGACCACGAGCCCGCCCGGATTGGACCACACCGTATTGGTCAGGAAGCGCGCATAGACCGAAAGCTGCGTCGCCGGCTCGTTGACCTTGTCCTGCGGACTTAAGGTCACCAGCAGGCGGCTGCGCGTCTCCGGCGTGACCGGGCCGAGGCTCGGCCAGTCCAGCCGCAGCCGCGCCATGCCGACAAGGCGCCCTTCCTCCGAATCCGCGCCGGTCAGGTTTTCGGGAATCGCCAGCACGGTCTCGCCGACGCGCGTCGCCTGAAGCTCGTGGCCGGTGTCGGCCGGCGTCCGCGTCGCCAGCAGGGCGAGGCCGGTTCCGGCAAGACCGAGGAAGAGCACGGCGGCGGCAAGGCGCAGCAGGGCCCGGTCGCCGCTCGGCAGCACGGGAGCCGGTCGACGCTGCAGACGGTTGCGGATCAGCGTCGCGACATCGGCGGCGCCGTGACCGGGGTAATGGCGTTCCGGGGTGGCGTGCAGGCTCATGATCAAAGCATCCGGGATGGCGGCCGCTGCGGCCTTAGCAAGACTGAATCAGAGCGCGCTTAACGGCGCGTAAACCATGTCGGCCGGCGCGCGTCTGAGCGGGCCGGGCTGTCATGGTTAACCAAAGGTTACGATCCTGCTTTCCGCTTTCGCGCGCTTGCGGCATGGTCGGGCATCGCCAGTAGCGTAAGGTCCGTGTCCCCGTGTCGCTCGAACCCGCAGCCGTCGAGGCGCTGAAATCGCTGTTCATCGGCTTCGCCTTCGCCGGGCTGCTGGCCAGCGCCTTCGAGCTGTTCACGCAGCGCCGTGCCGGCTTCGAGCTTCTCGAGGCAGGCGGGGTGAGGGCGGTGGCGAGCGTGCCGGTCGTGGTCTTCAGCGCGCCCTTCCTGATCCTGCGCAACACGGTGCGTGGCCGCCGCATCGAGGGCCGGCCGTTCTTCTTCGTGATGGCGGCGAGCATGGTCGCCTCGCTCTGGAGCCTGATCAGCGGGCGCGTCGTGCTCGACCTGCTCCTGCTGCTCGGCGCGGCTTGACGGCAGGGTCGCAGGGCCGGCATTCCTCCTCGTCAGTCAACGAGGAACATGCCCATGCCGCTCTACTCGCTCGATGGAACCGTGCCGGAAACCCCGGCGGAGGGGGAATGGTGGCTGGCGCCCGACGCCCATGTCATCGGCCGGGTGCGCCTCGGCCGCGATGTCGGGATCTGGTTCGGCTGCGTGCTGCGCGGCGACAATGAGTGGATCGAGATCGGCGAACGCTCGAACATCCAGGAAGGCTGCATGCTGCACACCGATATGGGCTTCCCGCTCAGCATCGGCGCCGGATGCACCATCGGCCACCGCGCCATCCTGCATGGCTGCACGATCGGCGAGAACAGCCTGGTCGGCATGGGCGCGACCATCCTCAACGGCGCCAAGATCGGCCGCAACTGCCTGGTCGGCGCCAATGCGCTGGTGACCGAGGGCAAGGAGTATCCGGACAATTCGCTGATCGTCGGCTCGCCGGCCCGGGCGCTGCGCTCGCTGGACGATGCTGCCGTAGAGGGCTTGCGCCGGGCCTCTGCGGGCTATGTCAAGAACTGGAGGCGCTTCGCCGCCGGCATGAAGCAGGTCGGCTGAAGGGCAGACACCCGCCAAAAACGAAGCGGGCCGGCCCCCGGGGAAGGGGCCGGCCCTAGACGTCGCCCGGTCGGGGACGGG